>JAZOMS010000194.1:0-4998 GCA_045654145.1 Alistipes sp.
TCGAGCTTCTCGCTCAGCAGCATCTCAGCGGGGTTGGGAGGCTGAGGACCTGCATAGATGATGTCGAGGTTAGCGTTCATATTGCTGTTGAAGATGATGTCGTTCAGTTCGGTGAACGTACCTGCCAGATATGAACTCAGACCCTTGCGGTTGTGGCGCTGACCGAACTCCTTTGAGAGGGTACGGCGACGCAGGTCGAAATCGATCAACACAACACGTTTGTTGGTCAGAGCCAGCGACATCGCCAAATTCGACGAAACAAAGGTCTTACCAGCGTGAGGATTCGACGATGTAACCATAATCGATTGCAGGCGATCGCTCTGTACTTTCATAAATGCCATATTCGAGCGTATGATTCGCATAGCCTCCGACACGGTATCAGAGCTGTTGTCGCGTACCACGATGCCGTTATCCATCTTGCCTTTGTAGAAGGGAATCTCGCCGAGGAAGGGAATCGAGAGATTATCCTCGATATCCTTGCGACCACGGATCGTAGTGTTCAAGATCTCGATTACGTAGAGGATTACCAGCGGAATAGCCAGACCCAGCAACAGCGCGGCCATCAAAATCGATGAGGTCAGGGGCGCAACGGGTGCATTCGAACCGTAAGCGGGGTCGATAATGCGGGCATTACCCTCGACGACATTCAGTGCGATTTCATTCTCCTCGCGCTTGTTCAGCAGGTAGAGGTAGAGCTCCTCCTTGATCTTCTGCTGACGAGTGATGCTCTGGATCTGCTTCTCCTGACGCGGAATCGCCGAAACGCGGCTTGTTGCGCGGTTCTCCTGCGTGCGGATATTTTCACGCTGAATGTTGAGTGTTGCGATCTGATTGTCGATCGAAGCGATGATTGAGCGACGAATAGCCGATAGCTGGCTATCGATCTCCTGAATCATCGGGTTGCTGGTCGAAGAGTTTGCAAGCAGCTTATCGCGACGAATCAACGTTTCGTTGTAGTTCGATATGTTGGCATTGATTGCCACATCCGAAACGGCAACAGCAGCGGGAATCAGATCGTTCGTATGAGTCGGATCGAGGAGGTAATCCTTGATGAAGTTCGACATACGAATCTGATTTTCAAGCTGCAAACCCTCCATACGGAAACGGTCGCTCTCCGACATATTGCGTGCGGCCTCCGATTCGAGGCTGACCATCTGGTGCGACTGCTTGAACGATGCTACATCCTCATCAACGTCGCCCAACTCGCCCGAAATCAGCGCCAAACGATCGCTGATGAATGCAGCGGTAGCCTCCGATATACGCTTCTTATCAGCCTTCGTGTCGTCCTCGTAGCAGACAATCAACATATTCAGAATATCCTCAGCGCGACGCGGATTTGAGTCCATCTTGCTGATGGCGATAATCGACGAGTTTTTATCGGCGAGTGTTACATTCACCGACGCCAAACCTGCGGCTGCGGTAATGCTACTCTTGCTGACATTGATCACGTGCCCCTTCTCATTCTCATTGTAGTAGAGCGTGGGGTTGATGATGATGCTTCCGATCGGAGTGTTGATCGTGTCGCCCAAGTGAGCCTTGATGGTGCTCATAGCAGCAGTTTCGTTCACTCCCATACCTGCGAAATTGGTCAGCGAGATTGTGCTATCTGCACCGATTGTTGCAGTGAACGAGAAACTGTCAGTCTCGTTATCATTGACGATCGACAGCGCAATAGGGCTGATGCCGTACAAGTTGCGCGGACGCAGACCATCCTTGTCTGTGTAGTTAATATCAAGACGCAAACGACGGGCAACATCGTGGCGCAGTTTGTTCGATTTGAGGATAACTAACTCGTTGTCAACGCTCTTGCGAGTGTTGATACCTGCTACATCGCTAAATGCCATCAGGTCGGAGTTGCCACCCTTACGCGAGTCCTTAACCAAAATAGTAGCTGTTCGCGAGTAGATTTTTGGAGTCTTCTTGATGTGGTATGTAGCCGCAGCCAAGCACACCGCCGTCGAGATCAGAAACCAATACCAATTGTTCAGTATCAGATGCAAAAAGTCGGTCAGCGAGAAACTAACTGCTGAACCAAATGAAACCTCATCACCCGTAAATTTCTTCTGCTCTTCCATCGTCGTAAGTTCTATTTAAGGTATATCAAAGTCAAGGTTAACGAAGCTATCGTTGTGAGAATTGACAGAATCGATGTAATAGTCGACAGTGTGTTGCGACTTTTCTGGTTCACTGTCAGATTTGTCTGCTTGATCTGGTCGGGATCGACGATAACGATGTCGTTCTGCTGCAAGTAGTAATAGGGCGACTCGAATACCTTTGTCGAGGTTGCGTCGATGTAACCTATCGTGCGCTGACCATCCTGCTCACGGATTACGGTGATACGCTCCTTCACGCCGTAGTCGGTGATGTCGCCAGCCATCGAAAGTGCGTCGAAGAGCGTTACGCGATCCGAGTTGATTGCGAACTCGCCTGGACGACCCACCTCGCCCAATACGTTGATTTTGAAATTCAAAAATTGGATGTTCACCACGGGATCTTTGATGTGTCCACCAGTGATGAGTCGCTGCTCGATGTCGGTAGCCAGCTCCGAACGGGTCATACCTGCGGCCTTGATCTTGCCGAGGACGGGCATCGAGATGAATCCTGCATCATCGACTACCTGGCCCTGCACCTGTCCGTTGCCATTAGCCGTAACACCCTGATATGACGTTGCATTGAGGTTGAACGGTGCTGCGAGTTCCGCATAGCGGCTATTGACCGTAACGCCGAGAATATCCGACGGTTTGATCTTCAACTCGTACTGATTAACGATTGTTTCGGGTTGATCTGCTACTGCATCTTGCAGATAGAGAATGCTCTTTTTCTGCGTACCACACGATGCCAACAGCACAGCGGCTGCGACTACCAATAACTTGAAAGATTTCATTCTTGCAAAAGTGAATATTTGATAATTCGATTAAACATCATTTTTTAACGTGCAAATATACTATTTTTCTTCGAGAAATCCATACAGCCTACCATAAAATATATAATTAGAGCGAAAAGTTGCATTTGTGTTGGTTTGTTAGCGCGTAAAACTATGGCAGAGGGTGGAAAAATGGGCGTTGTTTGCTTGTTAATTTGGTGAATATTCGTATCTTTGCATATTAGGAAAACGTTGTCAATTTAAAATACTAAAACCAAAATGAAACGAATCTTAACTTTGTTGGTTGCCGTGTTGATGGCAACCGTAGTGTCGGCGCAGTCGCTTGATAAGGCGTCGCCCGAATCAGTGGGTCTGAATCCCAAAATGCTCGAAGAGGCTGATCGTCTGATCGCTGAGGCAGCTGCCAAAAAGGATTTCCCCGGTGCAGTGTTTGCTGTTGTTCGCCACGGCAAGCTTGTTCATTTGAAGGCTTTTGGCGACAAGCAGTGGCTGCCCGAGGAGGCTCCGATGAAGACCAATACCATCTTCGATCTGGCATCGGTCAGCAAGCCGACTGCAACGGCTGTTTCGATGATGATTCTGGTCGAGCGTGGCAAGATTCGCCTGACCGATAAGGTGAAGGACTACCTCCCTGGTTTCCAGGGTTATGCAACCGAGAAGGGCGACACGATCGACATTCGCATTGCCGACCTGCTGACCCACTCGTCGGGTCTGCCTGCGTACGCCCCCGTTGCTACGGTTGTGGAGCAGGGTGGTGCTAATCCGAAGGCTCTGCTGGACTATATCAAGACTTGCTCTCGTTCGTTTGCTCCGAAGAGCCGTTTCCGTTATAGCTGTCTGAATTTCATCTCGTTGCAGCACATTTTGGAGGCTGTTACGGGTCAGACCATTTCGGAGTTCGCTCAGGAGAATATCTTCGACGTGCTGGGTATGAAGGACACTTCGTATGGTCCGATCGTAGATAAAAAGAAGTTGAATCGCGTTGCTCCGACCGAGAAACAGCCTGATGGTACGATTCTGCTGGGTAGTGTTCACGATCCGCTGGCTCGCGTGTTGAACCACGGTAATTCTGGTAATGCTGGTGTCTTCTCGACAGCTGAGGATCTGGCGATTCTCTATGCTGCTCTGCTCAATGGTGGCGAGATCAATGGCCACCGCATTATGGGTAGCTTGACCATCGACAAGATGTTCTCGGTACCTGAGAATGTTAAGCACTTGGGTCGCACGCTGGGTTGGGATAGCTACTCGAGCTATTCGGGAAACAAGGGCGATCTTTTCTCGGATAAGGCTGTTTGCCACACGGGTTATACGGGTACGTCGGTAGTTCTCGATCCTGAGAATGATGTTGCGATGATCCTGCTGACCAATGCTGTTCATCCCTACGACAAGGGTCGTACGGGTCGTTTGCGTTCGGCTGTTGCCAATCTGGTTGCAGGCGCAATTATGGACTAAATATAACGCTAATTGAAGAAGCTGATTCTTAGCCTTTTGGCACTCTTGGCAACTGCGATTGTTGCCGAGGCATACACTCCGCGCGCGCTCGACGATATTCCGAATGTGAATGTCGCCGATGCGCGTCGCTTTACGAGTAATCCCGATGCGATACTGTCAGCGGTAGCGGTTGATAGTATCGACCGTATGCTCTACTCGTTGCGTGAGGATCGCACGGCTGAGGTTGCAGTTGTAGCGGTCGGGTCGATCGGCTCGGAGGATGTTTTCAAGTTTTCGCATTCGCTGTTCCAGCAGTGGGGCATTGGTGAGAAGGAGCGCAACAATGGTCTGCTGATCATCCTTGTACTTGATCAGCGTGAGATCCGTTTCATTACGGGCTATGGTGTCGAGGGCGTGCTACCCGATGCATTGTGTCGTCGAATCCAAGCGCAATATATGTTGCCATCGTTCCGCGAGGAGGATTGGGACGCAGGTATGGTTGCGGGCGTAGCGGCTGTATGCGAGGTGCTACGTGGCTCGGAGTTATATCTTGGCTCGACTGATGAAGAGGAATTTACACTCACGGATGCCATTGGCATATTCACCTCGATGGGTGGCTTTTGGTTGCTGATGTTTTTGGTGATATGGCTCTCGCAACCCAAGTGCAAGAGTTGCGGCAAGCG
>JAZOMS010000195.1:0-1928 GCA_045654145.1 Alistipes sp.
TTGCCTAATTCGGTCTGGGCGTTGATTTCGCTACGAATAACCGCACCGGTTGAGATGTGGTTGAGGTTGTACTTCTCGACCAACTTGGCCGCCTGTGTTCCTTTGCCGCACCCTGGGGCGCCGAACAATACGATATTCAACATATCAATGCAGAGTTTTTTTGGTTTTTCTTGGCGCAAATTTACTTCTTTATTTTTTGCAAAACAACGATATTTTGCTATATTTGTAAAAAATTTTAATATAATGACCAAATATTTGCCATTTTGGGCGAATGTTGTGGTAGAAAATCACACTTAGTACCGCTATGAGCAACAAAAAACTGACCGAAATAGCCACGCTCGGCGAATTCGGATTGATCGACCACCTGACCTCGAATTTCGAATGCCGTCGTCCCTCGACCCTCTGTGGTGTGGGTGATGATGCTGCGGTAGTGGATATTGGTGGCGGGCGCGTGCAGCTGACCTCGACCGATATGCTGATGGAGGGCATCAATTTCGATTTGACCTATTTCCCGCTGAAACATCTTGGTTACAAGGCTGTTGTAGTGGGTGTGAGTGATATTCTGGCGATGAATGCCCGCCCTGAGCAGGTGATGATCTCGATTGCGGTGTCGAGCAAAATGTCGGTCGAGGCTCTTGACGAGTTCTACGATGGAGTCAATCGCGCTTGTGCCGACTATAATGTCGATCTGGTGGGTGGCGATACGACCACTTCGCTGACGGGGTTTGCTATCAGTGTTACGGCTATGGGTACGGCCGAGGCGTCGAAGGTGGCTTATCGTCGTGGCGCGAAACTTAACGATCTGGTCTGCATTACGGGCAACTTGGGTGCAGCATATATGGGCTTGCACCTGCTCGAACGCGAGAAGCGTGCGCTGGCAGGTGTGCCCGATCCCCAACCCAAATTCGAGGGCTACGAATATCTGCTGCAACGTCAGTTGAAACCCGAGGCAAGGGTCGATATTATCGACTCGCTGGCCGAGGCGCAGATTGTCCCTACGTCAATGATCGACCTTTCGGATGGCTTGGCGTCGGACGTGATGCAGATCTGCAAGGCGTCGGGTTGCGGTGTGCGTATCTATTTGGAGCGTATTCCTATCTCGCAGCAAACCAATAAGATGGCTGAGGAGTTGAATGCCGATCCGGTTGTTGCGGCGCTGAATGGTGGCGACGATTACGAACTGCTGTTCACCGTTCCGTTGGAGTTGCAGGAGCAGATTATGCGCTTGGGCGGTATTGATGTGATCGGTCATATCACGGCAGCCGATACGGGTGCGGCACTCGTTACCCCCGACGGCAATACGATCGCATTGCAGGCGCAGGGGATAAGGTTGTAGGCGTTTTTTTGAAATTTGATTTGCGAATTTGGGAATATCTTCGTAAATTTGCACAAACCTAATTTTTTTATTAAACTTATATGAAAATGAAGCATAAATGGTTGTGTTTGTTATTATTGTTGACGTTTGTCGGCTGTGATAAGTTTGATGACAATAATCTTGATAGATATGTCAAAAAAGGAGCTAAAAGTGTTGAGGTTCAAAAGGCAATCAAAATTCTGTCAAAGAACAGGGGTTTTTGGGAAATAAATAGCAATAAGAGTTATATTCGCATTAACAACGAAGATGGCACTAGTGAATTAGTGCCGAGTAAAGATTATTCGCTTGATGGAAATATAGTATCAATTATTTATCAGTTTGAAGAGAATGGAACTGTCGTGGCTTATTGCTATACTTCTTATCCCAAAGGGTCTTGGGTTATTTTTGATGGGGATATTGATTGGGGTAATAAACTTGTTAAAGTGGGACATTCTGAATTCATACTCAAAGGAATTACAAATAATTATCTTATAGTTGAGCGGGTTTATGATAAGTATTCTTTTGTTGATGTTTATGAACGTATGCTCGACGCCGATATAACTCGATTTCTGAA
>JAZOMS010000196.1:0-2180 GCA_045654145.1 Alistipes sp.
GATCCGTTCAGACCGATGATACCGATCTTCGCGCCATAGAAGAACGAGAGGTAGATGTTGTTCAAAACCTTTTTCTGGTTGGTGAAGGTCTTGCTCACACCGACCATTGAAAAGATGATTTTTTCGTCTGCCATAATGCTATATCTTTTTCGTTAATTATTTGCAAAGGAATATTCGGACAAAGATACGAAAAAAGATGATATATATTAGGATATATGTACGAAATAACATAATTTTGTTAGTATCTAAACACCGTTTTATGAGCAAATATTTTCACATCACACTCATCGTCCTGCTTTTGCTAAGTGGCTGTTCACGCTCAACCCGCATAACGCTATGCTACGAGGGGATTTCAAACGACACAATCTATCTATCAGTTGCACCGATTGGCGAGGCCGTGGGGCAAGTTACCGATACGTTGCGTTTGATTGATGGCCGAGTGTCGTATTCGCTCGACAACGATGTGGCAGTGGCAGTTTGGGTTATGCCACGCGACTTCCTTCTCGATGAGAAGATCGAGGGCGGAGAGCGCACTTTGCGCAATGGCGGTGGCTTCTCGGAACTGTTTTTGGACAAAGGCGAACAGGTAACTTTGAAAGCACAATCGTACGGGGCATATATAACGGGCAAGGTGGATGGCTCGCTGCTCAATCGAGAGGTGATGACATTGCGCGACCAGCTTAATCCGATGTTGGGCGAATTGTTCACAGCAGTTCAACAAGGCGATTTTACGACAGCAATGCAGATCAATCCCAAATTGATCACGCAATGTGTGGAATACGTAGAGGCAAATCCGACCAAAGAGAGTGCCGTCTATGCCCTGATGCAACTCGACGAAGAGTCGCTGTCCGAAGCGATCGATAAGGTAGACACAAGTGCTTTCGCTGGCATTTTCGCCCCATTGCAAGATAAATTATCGCAGATTGCAGAGGGTCATAAGATTATGATCTCAGCCAAGCAAACGATCGTCGAGGGCGCCGAAGCTCCCGACTTCACACTATCTGATACAGATGGCAACACTCATACTCTCAGTACTCTGCGAGGCAAATGGGTGGTGCTCGATTTTTGGGGATCGTGGTGCGGATGGTGCATTAAGGGCTTTCCGGCAATGAAGGATGCATACGCCAAGTATAGCGACCGATTGGAGATTGTCGGTATCGCTTGTAATGACAACGAGGAGCGTTGGCACGAGGCAATCGAACGCCACGATCTGAGTTGGTTGCAACTCTTCAATCCAGCCGACTCAAAGCCCTCATTATCGGCTATGCACATCTATGGTGTGCAAGGATTTCCGACAAAGATTATCATAACACCCAACGGAGTGATTCATAAAATCTTCGTGGGCGAGAGCGAAGATTTCTATGCCGAGTTGGAACGCGTGATGAAATAGGCTTTATAAAACTACCCAACCTGCACACTATAAGTAAAACAAATAGTCGTATAAAAATAAAGAATCGATTTAATGATATAAAATCCGTTTTTTTATTGCTATATTTGCAGTAGGAAAATCGAATTGTAAAACACTTAAATAAAAAGTATAAAAGAAAATGAAAAGCATTAAAGGTACTCAGACCGAGCAGAACCTGCTCAAAGCATTTGCTGGCGAATCGCAGGCACGCACCCGCTATACGTTCTTTGCAAGCGTAGCAAAGAAGGAGGGCTACGAGCAGATCGCAGCCGTATTTACCGAAACTGCCGAGCAGGAGAAGGAGCACGCTAAGCGTTTCTTCAAGTTCCTCGAAGGTGGCGATGTAACCATCACCGCAACCTATCCCGCAGGTAAGATCGGCACTACGCAGGAGAATCTGCTCGCTGCTGCAATGGGCGAGAACGAGGAGTGGGATGTACTCTACCCCGAGTTTGCAAAGATCGCTGAGGAGGAGGGTTTCCCCGCAGTGGCTGCTGCATTCCGCGCAATCGCAAAGGTTGAGGCTGAGCACGAACGTCGTTACTTGAAGTTGATGAGCCGACTGACCGATGGCGACTTCTTCCGCCGTGATGGTAAGATCTGGTGGCAGTGCCGCAACTGCGGTTACATCGTTGAAGCTGAGGAGGCACCAAAGGCTTGCCCCGCTTGCCTGCACCCGCAATCGTTCTTCGAGCCCAAGAAGGAGAATTACTAGTTCGACAAACAAAAGTCATCCAAGATGACTACCAATAAGACCACCCGATAGATGCAA
>JAZOMS010000197.1:0-10542 GCA_045654145.1 Alistipes sp.
AGCATAACAGCCGCAATCTCGGGAGCATACGCCAAGTAGTTCAAACGAGCCTCGACAACCTCGATACCTGCCATCGCCAGACGTTCGCTCAGCTGATAGGTCAGCTGATCGTTGATCTCCTCGCCACCCGAGCGGAGCGTGATCTCCTCAGTCGTAGTGGTATTCTCGTCGTAGGCGTACATACCTGCCACGTGGCGCAATGCCGCATCACTCTGCACAGCCACGAAATTCTCCAACACATTCATACGTGCCGACGACTGCACTCCCACGCCCGTCGGAGCGTCAATCTCGAAGACTGCCTTATAAATACCCTCGTGCTTGATGCGCCAAACGAGCACCAGACCGATCAGGATCGGGTTACCCGCTTTGTCGTTCACCTTGATAGGATCGACATTGAGGTTACGTGCACGCATCGAGATATGTTTCTTCGACATAAAGGGATTGACCCACCAGAAGCCCGTCTCGTAGAACGTACCGCGATACTTACCGAAGAACAACAGCACGCGAGCCTCGTTAGGCTCAAGCATCATAAAGCCGCACGTCAGAACGATCGACGCGAAGAACAGCAGCACACCCACCACTGCCGCGATGGTCGAGGGTACGGCATTACCTTCGAGATTGACCGACCAAGCGATCGAGGCAATGGCAGCTCCGATCATCACCAAAATCATAAACAACGCTGCAAAACCATTCATTTTCCAGCCTGAGTAAGTGTAGTTTTCGTTTGTCATAGTAGTAAAGTTTTTAAGTTTGCGAAATAATATCATTTTGATATCACAAAGATACAATCAAAAATTTAGAATTTCCAAATTTTTCGATCACTTTTTTTTAGATTATTTTCAAGATTTTCACTCCAAGCCAAGCAGTTACAAAATCAAAGATTTTGTAAAAAATCGGTAGTGAAGTGTGAATTAAAAAAAGCCGCGCCACTATTGGGCACGGCTTAACCGACACGTGGTCGAGAGAACGAAGAGACAGGGGAGAGTTATTTCTTACGTTTCTCGCCCGTCTCGGTCTTCTTTGCGGTGGTAGCCTTCGACTTATCGTCGCACTTTGAGCTTGTACCACAACCGCAACCATTCTTGTTGGTTTTGTCCATCACTATTAATTAAATTTTATCGTAACGCGCAGCCACAATCTACTCCAAAATATGCGACTCCGCAGCAAAGCAATAGCCCTGCCGACAACAATCCACTCCACAAAATATGCCAAGTTGGATGGTCAAAATGGCAGAATAGTTAGCACACCTTAATTAATTTAGGAAAAATTACATAACTTTGCCGAATATTTATGGTCGATCATTGCGCCTAACCTCAACGGCCGATGGATCGCACAAATCCCAAACTTACGAGTAATTATGATGAGTATCGAAACATACAACACATTTTTATGGGTGATGGCCGCCTCGGCTGCCGTTGTCTTTGTGGCTCTCTACTTCGTCGAGGCAGGCTACGGAATGTTATTCGACCGTCGTTTCGGTCCGCCCGTACCCAATCGCATTGGTTGGGTGGTGATGGAGGCACCCGTATTTGTGGCGATGACTGCGCTCTGGTGGGCGTCGGATCGCACGTGGGAGGCAGCACCGCTGGCACTCTTTACACTGTTCCAGACGCACTATTTCCAGCGTTCGTTCATCTTTCCGTTCCTGATTCGTGGCAAATCGAAAATGCCACTCGGTATTATGTTGATGGGTGCTACGTTCAACACCCTCAATGCGCTGATGCAGGGGTGCTGGATATTCTATCTCGCACCTTCCGACCGCTACACCGTAGAGTGGCTCTGGTCGCCGCAATTCATCATCGGTGCGCTGGTATTCATCGCTGGTATGGCAATCAACCTCCACTCGGATTACATCATTCGCCACCTGCGCAAGGAGGGCGACACTCGCCACTACATCCCAATGGGCGGTATGTTCCGCTACGTGTCGTCGGCAAACTACTTCGGCGAGTTTTTAGAGTGGGTCGGCTTTGCCATTGCCTCGTGGTCGTGGGCTGGCGTGATCTTCGCGTGGTGGACATTCGCAAATCTCGGTCCGCGCTCGGCGTCGCTCTATCGTCGTTACGAGAAGGAGTTTGGCGAGGAGTTCACCCGATTGAAACGTAAAAAGATTATCCCATTCATATATTAGACATAGTATGGAAGATAACAAACTGAAAGAGTCTAAACTCTTTACGCCCTACAAATTGGGCAACGTCACCCTGCGCAACCGCACCATTCGCTCGGCAGCGTTCGAGTCAATGGGCGACAAGTTCGGACCGACGCAGCAGTTGAAAGATTACCACGTAAGTGTGGCTAAGGGAGGCGTAGGTATGACCACGCTGGCATACGCTGCGGTGTGCCGTAGCGGTCTGTCGTTCGACAAACAGCTTTGGTTGCGCCCCGAAATTGTGCCCGGGCTGAAAGATATTACCGACGCCGTACACGAGGCAGGGGCCGCTGCGTCGATCCAGATCGGCCACTGCGGCAATATGACCCACTACTCGACCGCTGGTCAAATTCCGATCGGGCCTTCGACGGGTATCAATATGTATGCCTACACCCCCGTGCGTCGTATGCGCAAGAGCGAGATCGCGGAAGTTGCCAAGGATTTTGGTCGTGCTATTCATACGGCTCACGAGGCAGGTTTCGACTGCGTCGAGGTACACGCTGGACACGGCTATCTCATTTCGCAATTCTTGTCGCCTTACACCAATCACCGTCGCGATGAGTTTGGCGGCTCGCTCGACAACCGTATGCGCTTTATGCGTATGTGTATGGACGAGGTGATGGAGGCAGCGGCAAAGACAGGCACCTCAATCCTCGTCAAACACAATATGGAGGATGGTTTCAAGAGCGGTATTCAGATCCCCGAGTCGATCGAGATCGCCAAGGTGATCGAGAGCTATGGCGTCGATGGCATCGTACTGTCAAGTGGATTTGTGAGCAAAGCTCCGATGGCTGTAATGCGTGGCTTGATTCCGATCTACACAATGAGCTACTATATGCCAGCGTGGTTGCGCTATTTCGTGCGCTGGTTCGGTCCGATGATGATCCAGCAGTTCCCCTTCGAGGAGACCTTCTTCTACGATAATGCAATGAAGTTCCGCAAGGAGTTGAAGTGCCCACTGGTCTATGTCGGAGGTCTGGTCAGCCGCGAGGGTATCGACAAGGTACTCGACTCGGGTTTCGAGATGGTGCAGATGGGACGTGCGCTGGTCAGCGAGCCCGATTTCGTCAATCGTCTTGCGACCGAAGGCGAGGGTTGCCGCAGCCGTTGCGACCACAAGAACTACTGCATCGCCCGTATGTACTCGGTCGATATGAAGTGCCACAAGGATTGCCCCAACCTGCCACGTAAGATCACCGAAGAGTTGGCTAAACTACCCTAACAGCTATGCGAGGAGTGATCGAAAAGGGCTCGGCGTGGGCTTTGGTTACGGGCGCAAGTAGCGGCATCGGCTTCGAGTATGCACGACAGTTGGCCGCACGAGGCTACAACCTTGTCGTGGTGTCGAACGATAGCGAGCGGCTCACCGAGGCAGCTCGGAAGGTAACCGAGGAGTTTGGCGTCGAGGTTCGCACGAAAGTTCTCGATCTGATTCCGCGTGAGGCGGCTCACGAGCTGTTTGCGTGGACCGAGGGCGAGGGAATTGAGATCGAGGTACTGATCAACAATGCGGGTGCGTTCTCTTATCTCGATGTATTGAAGAGCGACTTTGCTCGCATCGACGAGCTTGTGGGACTGCATATTACCACACCCACGATCACCTGCCGTCTGTATGGAGAGAAGATGGTCGAGAGAGGGCACGGCTACATACTCAATATGTCATCCTATTCGATCTGGATGCCTCTGCCGGGTTTGACCATTTACAGCGCAAGCAAAGACTACTTGAAGAGTTTTTCGCGCGCCTACGCCAAAGAGGTGCGTGAGCGTGGCGTTACGGTTACGGCGGTCTGCCCTGCGGGTGTTGCGACCGACCTCTATGGTCTGCCACGCGATTGGCAACGTCTTGGATGCCGTATCGGTGTGCTGATCACGGCCGAGAAGTGCGCTCGACAAGCCCTCCGCGCAATGTATCGACGCAAGAAGGTCTTTGTGCCCGCCGCGTGGTTTAGGATCTTTGTGCCGATCCTCACCTGCCTACCCAAGCCAATTACCGATTTTGCTCGCAAGCACACGATGCAATTCCAGAAATAGAGCCAAAACGCCCCGAAGATACAAAACGCCCCGAAACTCGTTGCAGTTTGGGGCGTTTTTCGGATGCGGGTGCAGCGGTTACCTCACTCGCGGAGCAAAGAGCCACGTGAGGCGTTCGTTCAGTTTCTCGGCATAATTACGAACAAATCCGCTGTCTATATCTCCCCGCCTGTTATACATCGAGTGATAGAGCGTATAGCTTACCATCTTCACATCGTCCAAATGCTCCTGCACGCCATTCCAAACCGCCTCACGCAGCTCAACCTCATAGCTCTCTGCCGAAATCTCGACCGTGAAGTAGAGTGTCGCCGCCCGACGCATATAGAAAGGCAAAATGTTCGTTTCGTCAAAACGCACCAGCTGCACATCGCACATACGGCAGATCAGACGCCCCTCGAACTCGCGCTCAATGACCACTTGCGGATTGTTCATCAACGTGCGAACGATCGTTGCGCTGTCGCAATGGTAGGTCTTAATCCATATCGGTCGCTCCTGATAGAGATCTTCAACAATCCGAAAATTATTCTCGGCAAGCACCTCCTCGGCGGTCGGTCGCGCCGCCGTTGCCGACAGACTCACAAACAGAGCCACAAAGAGTAAAAGTCGGTTCATAGTTTCGTGATTTTGTTTATTGCAAAGATAGGTAAAATTGGCACTGAGCGCACCTCTCGCGGAGGTTAAGCGGTCGTTTATACCCTTGAAATGCCCTTAGTGCAGGGTGAACAAACAAAAAAACAGCAGAACTTTTGCAAGTTCTGCTGTCGACCAAAACGTGTCGGGGTAGCGGGATTCGAACCCACGACCCCCTGCTCCCAAAGCAGGTGCGCTAACCGGACTGCGCTACACCCCGTAGGTTTTCGGGCACAAAGGTAATAATTTTGCGCTTACAAACGAAATATTCCGTAAAAAAAACTTTCACACACCCTATTCCGTCGGCTCGATACGTGCTCCGTTCCAACTCATAAAGCCCTTATTAAGTTCATAGACACGATACCCCATCGACACCAAGATGCGTGCCGCCGTCTTACTGCGTGCGCCACTGCGGCAATAGACTGCAACAGGGCGATCCTTAGCAAGTTGCGACTCTGCATTGCGATCGAAACCCTCGCCTCGCACATCGATATTCTGGGCGTGAGGGATATGCCCTGCGGCATACTCGGCAGGGGTGCGGACATCGACCAACTGAATAGTCGTATCGGCAATGAGCGCAGCAAACTCTTCATTGTTCATCGACTCGAAACGTGCCGACGAGCGTCGTTGCGAATAGACGTATGCGCCAACCAGCACAAATGCCACCAAAAGTAAAATCTTCTTCATTATTCGAAAAACTTTAATCTCCGAGTGCAAAGATAATGAAAAAAAATGGAGCACGCCCTGCGAGCGTGCTCCAACGAATAGGTCAATTTTGATTATGTATGTGTGCGTTTGATGTTCGCCATCTATCTGCCGCGGCTACTTGTACCCTTGCTGTTCGATCTCTTCGAATCATTCGAATTCGAGCTACGAGTCGCACCATTGTTGCGAGTTGCGTTACCCTTATTTGAGTTGCCCGACGAACGATACGAACCCTTGTTGCCCGAAGGACGGTTGCTACCGTTGCCTACGTTACCCTTGTTATTCGAGGGGCGATTGTTGCCATTGCCTACACTACCCTTGTGGGGAGCCGTATGCGGCTTAGTGTGCGGATCCTTGTGGGGCGCTACGTGCGGACGAGTGTGAGGATCCTTGTGAGGTGCAACGTGCGGACGGGTGTGAGGATCCTTGTGAGGATTCTTGTGTCCGCCGATATGCACGTGGGGACCTGCACCAATGTTAATCGAAATCGAGGTACGGGGGCGATTATAATCACCGAAGCGACCTCCATAGCGGTTGCGCCACTTGCGCATCTGACGGTTGTTCAAAATCACGTCCAAATCGCGAGTGTACTCGTGATACCAACGATCGACAATGATATCCAGATCAACTCGGTTGGTATAGCGATCGCAGCGGTCTGCCCACTCTAAATTCAAGTAGTAGAGTTTCGACTCCTGACGTGCTGTAAGATCAAACGCCATAGTCATATAGCGGGTCATACGCTCAGCCTCAACGGCAACTCGCTCGCTACGACGACCGATGGTTACTTTCACGGTCGCTGCGCTGTTTGCGGTTGCGGCCGATGCTGCATCGACGGTAAAAAGTGCCGCCATTGCTACTGCTAATACTCTCAATAACGTCTTCATAGTCGTAAGTTTTTAATGGTTAATATTCGTTTTCAACTTTTGTCGAGTTGTTTTCTTGGAACAAAGGTAGTACAGATAATAGCAAAAAGACTCCGCAACATCGTCGAAACGACCGTTTCAACCGCCGAATCGCCCCCTGCAAAGGGTGAACCGTCCTCTATTTAGGCACGAAACGCCACAAAAAAGGGTATCCATCATAATCTGGATACCCTTTTCGCCACGTTAGTTGTAGCCTCTACTCCTTGGTCAGTTCCTCGATATGTGCCAGCACCTCGCGCGCACGGCGCTGCGTGCGACGACGCACCTTGCCACCCAATATCAGGCCAAGTACAATGCCAATGACACCGCCCGTAACAAATCCATTGAAGAGTGGTGTGCCTCCGATCTGCTGATAGGCCTCCCAATAGAGCCACGCAAACCAAAGAATCAACATCGGAATGGCATACCACAACCAGCGGTCGTTCATCTGTTTCAGTTTCAGCACCTTCTTGCCAACCGACACCACATCGCCATCGAGCAGTTCGTCGGCGTGAAGTCCGCGCTGACTCCACCACGTTACCACCACGCAAATCGCCAGCAGGAGTGCCGTTGCAATGCTAAACCATAACGACATACCCAAATAGTCGAACACGATAAGCACGTAGGGAATAAACAGCGTGCCGATGATGATCAGCACTCGGTTGTCGCGCGTGATACCTCGCACCTTATCGTGCATTGCTCGGCGCAGCAGTCGCTCATTGATTATTGTTTCTTTATCGAGTTTCGAACGCAGCAGTGTGATCTGCTCGCGCATCTGCTCCAATTCGGCAGTCATAATCTCTCTCTCCATTTTGTTCAAACTTTTACTCGTTAGACATCTGTTGCAACTCCTCCTTAATCCGATACAGTCGCACCGAAACATTCTTGACCGTGATGCCGACAATCGCAGCTATCTCCTCGTAGCTCATATTTTCGAGCCACAGCAGCACGATGGCGCGATCGAACGGTTTGAGGCGACGAATGCGGTCGTAGAGCATCTTGATCTGACGCGAATCGTCGTCCTTGTCCTCGAATAGATTGATTTTCATCGAGAGCGGAACGTGATTCGAACGGCGACGTTTGCGGTCCGACGAGATGCAGGTATTGAATGCTACGCGCCACACCCACGTTGCGACGTTGCTCTCGCCACGAAACGAGCCGTAGCCGCGCCACAAGTTACATAATACCTCCTGAAAGAGGTCATCGACCTCCTCCTTGCGTTTCGAGAACATAAAGCAGACGGTGTAGATCGTGCTTTTGTGCTGCGAAACCATCTGCGCAAATTGGGATTCCAGAGTGTTCATTTTCGTTTTTGTTCTGATCGTTTTCGGATCGTTTTGTTCGGATTTTAGTGAATGAGTTTTGCATATTAGACGCACCCCACCCCCGAAAAACTACAAAAATATGGAAATTTTTGTCGAAAAAAGCGAATACCATATATAAAAAACAAAAGCAGCACCTCGCAAAAAGATACTACTTTCTTCATTCTGAGCAAAAATCATCTAATCTTAATATGCAAGAGGATAATGCAAATATGCCGAAAATACACAAGGAAATCAATACTACCCCTACGAGAATGGCGTAGAACGAGGGTTACTGAGGGCAAATTTGCGTAACAAAAAAAGAGAAACAAGTTTATTTTTCTTGTTTCTCTTTTGATTATCAGCATTCTGGCTGACAAAATCTCTTAATACTCATCCTCGTTAAAGAAGAAATCGTCCTTCGAGGGGTAGTCGGGCCAAATATCTTCGATAGACTCGTAGATGTCGCCTTCGTCCTCAATCTCCTGCAAGTTCTCCAAAACTTCGAGCGGCGCGCCCGAACGTACTGCATAATCAATCAGCTCCTCCTTGGTTGCGGGCCAAGGTGCATCTTCAAGTTTCGATGCCAATTCAAGAGTCCAATACATAGCTATAAATGTTTTTAGGGTTCAAATACTATTTTATTCCACCTCCTCGGCCCGTTACACACAACAGGCGACCACGTGCCTCGTTAATGGATTGCAAAATTAGTAAAAAAATCAATATCCAAACTTCTTCGATGAAAATTCTGTTGCTATTACACAATTAGCCCCTAAGGAATCCATAAAATCTCCTCAACCTCAAAGTGTTCATTCAGCGCACGACCCAATATATAGAGGTAGTCCGACAGTCGATTGAGATAGATCAGTGCCTGAGCCGACACACCGTGCTCGGCATTGGCACGCAGGGCTGCTCGCTCGGCACGACGGCACATCGTACGGCAGACGTGGCACATCGATACGATCTTATTGCCACCTGCGATAGTGAATTTTGTGATCGGCTTAACGCGCGACGACAGCTCGTCAATGCGTCGTTCAAGAGCGGCAACCACCTCCTCCGATGGCTCGGCAACCTTACCTTCGCCACCGCATCCGACAGCCAGCAGAGCCGCCACGGTCATCAAATGAGAGCCCACACGCTCCAAATCGGCAACATACTCCGCCGTTCCCGCCTCATCACGCAACATATCGCCAAGCAGAGCCACATTGGCCGACAGTTCATCGACCGTACCATATGCCTCGACACGCACGTCGCACTTCGAAACGCGCTCGCCACCGATCAGTGTCGTCTGGCCACAATCGCCCGTTTTGGTATAAAGTTTCATAGTTCGATTCTCAGTTTTATAGTGAAAAATGTTGTTTCGGCAACCCTTCGACATTGAACAACAGCAGATAACCTCGATTATCGACACTCGTACCCCGATGTTCGCTCACCAAACGACGACACTGACGATTGCGAGCCCGCTCATCACGCGGAGCAAGGATACACAATGTCGTCTGCGCAAGGCGAGCCTCCTCGGTCAGGCGGTGCAGATCGTCGATCGAGCACTCACGTGGCACGATACACAACTCTACGCCATCGAGCGATGTGGTGTGCGAATCAGCAAAGAGGTAATTCTCGTAGCCACAATGTGAGTAGAGATTCTGCAACTGCGTAGCCCTTCGACGCGACACGTGGCGCAGCACCAGATCGGTGTAGAGAGCCACGTCTGCCCCCTCGACCCTTCGGTGCATAAACACCTTACGCACCAACGAATAGACAAATGGCGAGTGAACTCCGTGCCCACGATAGTGGCGTACATTAGCCGCACGCACCGACCCCGCAGCAACGCGATACAGACGCTTGGTTATGGGTTTGAGCACTCCCATCTTCTACTTTTACTTTTTGAGCATACCAGCCAGACGTCCCGTCGAGAATGCGATCTGCAAATTGTAGCCTCCCGTCGCAGCATCCAAATCGAGCACCTCGCCCGCAAAATAGAGGCCACGAATCAGTTTCGACTCCATCGTATATTGGTTCACATCATCGCAATTGACACCACCTGCCGTTACGATCGCCTCGGTAAATGGGCGGTAGTCGCTGATCGGGAAGACGTAGTGTTTCAACACCGTCGCCAAGCGCGTCAACTCCTTCTCGCTCACCTTCGAGATATAGGTCTTCGAGTGGACATCCAACTCCTTAGCCAGCGCCAGCACCATCGGTCGCGGCACAAGTTTGCGCAACAACTCCGAGAATAGCTCCGTGGGAGGCAACTGCTCCACCTCACGACGGATTCGGTCGGTGAGCTGTTCGGGTGTGAGGGCGGGTTTCAGATCAAGCACCAGCTTTACCTTGCGTTCATCGATCAAGGCATCGACTGCATCGCGGCTCAGTCGAAGAACTGCCGCACCTTCGACACCTCGATCTGAGAACATAACCTCGCCAAACTCCTCGCCGGCAAGTTCGTTATCGACCCACATCTGCACATTGACATTGCGCAGGGTCAGACCCTTCAATTCGTGCATATTGGCGTAGGTCGTTTCGAGAGGAACGAGCGACGGACGCACCGGCTCGATCGAGTGTCCCGTAGCAGCTGCAAAGTCGTAACCATCACCCGTTGAGCCCGTTGCGGGATAGGACACACCGCCCGTAGCGATGATCACGGCCTCGGCCTCCTCCTTACGCTCGAAGCCTCGTCGATTCTCATACTTGACGCCCAGCACGCGATTGCCGACCGTCATAATCTCCTTGACGCGCGAGTCGCACTGCACCGTAACACCCTCCTCGCGGCACCAATCGACCAATGCCTGCGCTACGTCCCACGCCTTGCCGCTACGCGGAAAGACAC
>JAZOMS010000198.1:0-5874 GCA_045654145.1 Alistipes sp.
CAGCATTCATTCGATCCTCGATCAATTTGATAATAGCAATGATCAGATCGGCATTGCCGTGCCAACAGAAGATGTAGTCGAGCGCCGTGCGATCCTGCTCCTCGATACGTCGATAGATATCCTTCGAGAAGCTGGTCAGCAGCACCACGGGCACCTTCGGGTAGCGCTCCTTGACAATGCGCGAGAAGGCAAACACATCGGGCTCGCCCACATTGTACATCGTCAGGATGAAGTCGAAACCACCCTCCGACTCCAATCGTTCCAACGCCTCGGCAGTCGAGCTGACGCGCGTTAGCGAGGGGGGATTACTCATATTGAGATCCATATACTCTTGGTTGATCTGCGCCTCGATATGGCCATCCTCTTCGAGGATATAGCCGTCGTAGCTGCAACATACGAGCAGGATTTTGTGGATTCGGTGGCGCATAAATCGGAACGGCACATTGCATACCGATTCGCCGTGTGGAGTCGAATAAATTGTATTGTCCATCATATTAATCGCATCTATGCAGACAAAAGTAAAAAATATTCACTATATTTGCTAAGATTTTAACGAAAATTCCACAGCTATGAGCTATACATTGAAGGTGGTCAGCTCGCCACACGATGAGCGTGAGTTTCTCGACCTGCCCAAACGATTGTACAAAGCGACCCCGCAGTGGGTCTGTCCGTTCGATGATGACATTCGTTCAGTATTCGATCCCAAGCGCAACGACTCGTTCAATGATGGCGAGGCGCGTCGCTGGTTGGCCTTCGATGCTAAGGGAGAGTGCGTAGGTCGTATCGCTGCATTCTTCAACCGCAAAACGGCCACGCTCGATAACGAACAACCAACAGGCGGTTGCGGATTCTTCGAATCGATCGAGGATAAGGAGGTGGCTTTTGCTCTCTTCGACGCTGCCCGCGAGTGGCTCGCGGAGAACGGTATGGAGGCGATGGACGGCCCGATCAACTTCGGCTCGCGCGATCAATGGTGGGGTCTGCTGGTCAATGGTTTCGACCACCAGCCGCTCTATGCCAACCCCTACAATATGCCCTACTATCAGCAGATGTTCGAGGAGTACGGTTTCCAGACCTATTTCAACCAGCACACCTACGCTCGCGAGATCAGTGCAGGAACAATGTCAGAGGCGGTCTATGCCCGCGTGAAACGCTTGGAGGAGCAGCCCGAATATCGCTTCGAGCATATCCGAATGGAGGATTTGGATCGTGTGATCGAGGACTTCCGCTCGGTCTATAACAAGGCGTGGTCGATGTTCACGGGCGTTCCGCAGATGGACGAGGTGCACGCTCGCAAGTTGATGAACTCGCTGCGACCGATCATCGACCCCGAGTTGGTCTATTTCGCCTACTACAACAACGAGCCGATCGGATTCTTCATTATGATTCCCGACATCAACCGCATTATCGGCAAGTTCAACGGCAAATTCGGCATTGTCAATAAGTTACGATTCCTGTGGGAGCTGAAAGTTGCCAAGAGGGTAGATCGTGCCTTTGGCCTGATCTTTGGCGTTACGCCCGAACAGCAGGGCAAGGGTGTCGGGTCGGGTATGATGCGTGCCTTCGAGAAGATCGTCGAGAAGGGACACCAGCCCTACAAGACGCTTGAATTGGCTTGGATCGGCGACTTCAACCCCGTGATGATGCGTATGGTCGAGAAGTTCGTCTGCGCCAACCGCCACAAACAACACGTAACCTACCGCTATCTGTTCGATCGCTCGAAGGAGTTCAGGCGTTGTCCCTCGCTGGCACTCAAACGCCGTGAACGACCCACAACCACCACTACCGAGTAAAATAACTTAAAAAAACTTTATAACACAATGAAAATCACTCCATTCACCAAGTATCACATCGCAGCAGGTGCCAAGATGGCTGAGTTTGCGGGTTACAATATGCCCATCGAGTTCTCGGGCATTAACGACGAGCACGCTACCGTTCGCAATGGCGTAGGCGTTTTTGACGTGAGCCATATGGGCGAGATCTGGGTTAAGGGTCCTAAGGCTCTCCCCTTCTTGCAGCAGATCACCTCGAACGACGTTTCGAAACTCTTCGACGGTAAGGTGCAGTACTCGTGCCTGCCTAATGGCAAGGGCGGTATCGTTGATGACATTTTGGTCTATCGTGTTGATGAGCTGACCTACCTGCTGGTTGTCAATGCAGCCAACATCGACAAGGATTGGGCTCACATCTGCGAGCAGGGCAAGGTATTCGGTTTGGAGGCAGGCAAGGAACTCTACAACGCTTCGGACGAGATCTGCCAGCTGGCTATTCAGGGTCCGATGGCGATGAAACTCGTGCAGAAGATGTGCCCCGAGCAGATCGAGGAGATGACCTACTACACCTTCTGCAAGACCGAGATCGCAGGTATCAAGGATGCAATTCTCTCGATCACGGGCTACACCGGTGCGGGTGGTTGCGAGATCTACGTGGCTAACGAGGATGCCGACAAACTCTGGGAGGCGATGTGGAAGGCAGGCGAGGAGTTCGGCTTGAAGAACATCGGTCTGGGTGCACGCGACACGTTGCGTTTGGAGAAGGGCTTCTGCCTCTATGGCAACGACATTGACGACACCACTTCGCCCATCGAGGCAGGTCTGGGTTGGATCACCAAGTTTGCTGAGGGTAAGGATTTCATCGACCGCGAGGTGCTGGCTAAGCAGAAAGCCGAGGGCGTTGAGCGTAAGCTGGTTGCATTCAAGATGATCGAGCGCGGTATCCCCCGCCACGGCTATGAGTTGGCTGACGCAGAGGGCAACGTGATTGGCGTTGTTACGTCGGGAACGATGTCGCCTACGCTGCGCGAGGGTATCGGCATGGGCTACGTCAAGACGGCTCACGCAGCAGTCGGCTCGCAGATTGCGGTTGTGATCCGTGGTCGACTGATCAAGGCTGAGGTGGTAAAGGCTCCGTTTGTGTAACCAAATAGAATCAAAGCAAAGATAAGGGCGACCTCACGAGGGTTGCCCTTGTTTTTTTGTGTTAAGGAAGAGATAAAAGTCAATAAACCGAAGTGCGATTTCATCGAAATCGCCATACACGTCGGCGCCCGCGACTGAAAGTCGCGCACCCCCCCGCCGACGTGTATGCTCTGAATTGTAAGCATATCCTTAATTTTGACTCGGGCATTGTGAATTATAAATAGAATTCAGTATCTTTGCGAAAAGAAAACCGAACAAAACGATGAAACAACTCAAATTTATCGCACTGCTGGCTATGGCGCTGTTCGTAGCCTCGTGCGAACCCAACGGTAGCGACGATATCAAAACCAAAACCGTAACCTTCTCGAATGCAATGCTTTTCGAGGGTGGCTATATGAACGAACAGAGCTACACCGAAGAGCCGTGGACATTTGTCAATAACCAAACCGAGTATTCGTGGAACGGCTTTGCATTCTCGGCGCTCAACGACACCAAGACCGCCGGCTATGAGAACGAATTTAGCGTATTCTCGACCACGACACCCTCGACCTTCGCTGTGGCATACTATGAGGCCTATATGAACACCCCCGCAATGTTCCGCGTCATCGACGGACAGGTGCGCAAGTTGGTGTCGGTCGATGTTTGCAACTCGACCTACACCGCATTGTCAATCCGCGACGGCTCGAACTTCTCGAAGAAATTTGCTTCGGGCGATTGGTACAAAGTGATCTTCACGGGTTACGATGTCTATGGCAAGGAGAGTGGCACGGTTGAGTTCTACGCTGCCGATTTCCGCAATGGCAAGTCGTACATCTGCTCGGATTGGACTAAGGTCGACCTGAGTTCGTTGGGTGCAGTGATGAGTGTCGAGATCACGATGGATTCGAGCGATACGGGCGAGTGGGGCATCAATACCCCCTGCTACATCTGTCTGGATAATCTGGAATATATTCCTGCAAACCCGCTCTCGAACTAAGTCGCTAAGACATAACTTCATAAAATCGACCACCGATCCCACATTGAGGCATATTCGGTGGTCGATTCACTTTTTTCGAGGCGCAGAGACAGAGTTAGGAACGGTTTTTGGAATAGATCACGCACAACCGATACGCACACAAAATGTTAAACCAAATAACCGTAGCTATGAGAAATTTGAACAACCGCCCACGATTCTATCAACAGCCGCGCCTGGTAACGCGAGCAATACGTGTCGAGCAGGGTTTTGCGGGCACGGGCGAGCCTGTGGCATTTGCCGAAGATGAGTACATCGAGCCGGCAGATGCTTGGGAATAGCGGATAATAAATCGAAAAACATCGTACATTTTGACTATTATGTCCGATTAGGAGCTTGACAATGTTTGTCAGGCTCTTTTTATTTCGCTACCTTTGCGGCACTCAAAGATTGCCGCAATGTCACAAATTACAATCTATACCGACGGATCGTCGCTTGGCAACCCTGGTGCGGGAGGCAATGGCGTGGTGCTCATCTCGCCACCCTACGGCAAGGAGTTGAGTGCCGGATTCCGCCTTACGACCAACAACAGAATGGAACTTTTGGCCGTGATCGTCGCACTTGAAGCATTACGTTTCGAGGGGAGCGATGTGGTGATTTACTCCGACTCGCGCTACGTGGTCGATGCCGTGAGCAAGGGTTGGCTGTTCGGCTGGGAGCGCAAAGGCTTTGCGGGCAAGAAGAATCCCGACCTGTGGCGACGCTTTTTGGCGATCTATCGACGCCACCGCGTGAGATTTGTATGGGTCAAGGGGCACGCCGAAACGGTTGAAAACAACCGCTGCGACCAGCTGGCAGTGGCAGCAGCAAATGGAACTGTGCTGCTCGAAGATGTTGGCTATCAACCCGAATAGCGGAGGTCGCAAGGCAACTTGTTAATGAAATTTGACAAACTTAAATATTGATTATGAATGTAATTCTACTGCTCGTCGGGTTGGCGCTGATTCTCGTTGGCGCTAACTATCTTACCGACGGCTCGGCAGCCTTGGCTCGTCGATTCAATCTCTCGGAATTCATTGTCGGGTTGACCATCGTGGCCATCGGCACCTCGACCCCTGAATTGGTCGTGAGTGTAATCTCGGCCATTCACGGTAGTGGCGAGATGGCGATCGGCAACGTAACGGGCTCGAACCTCTTCAATGGTCTGCTCATCTTGGGCATCTCGACCCTGATTCGCCCCGTGGCTCTCACCTCGGACAATATCAGAAAGGATATTCCGCTCGGTATCTTAGCGTCGATCGTATTGCTGGTTGTCTGCTGCGATGTGATGCTCGGCAGCGACCTGCGCAACAATATTGGTCGCGACGAGGGTATCATCCTTCTCCTGCTCTTCGTGATCTTCATCAGCTACACCATCTTCTCGGCAAAGACACCCGAGAGCGAGGAGGTAGCCGAACAGCAGAAACCTATGCCCATCTGGCTGATGCTCACGATGATCGTGGGTGGCTTAGCAGGTCTTGTCTTTGGTGGCAATCTGTTCCAGACTTCGGCTGTGGAGGTTGCGCGCTCGCTGGGCGTGAGCGAGTCGATGATCGCCATCACCCTGCTGGCAGGTGGCACTTCACTGCCTGAGCTCGCCGCAAGCGTGGTTTCGGCATTGAAGGGCAAAGCTGAAATGGCTATGGGTAATGTGCTCGGATCGAACATCTCGAACATCTTTCTTGTGCTGGGTGCATCGGCAACCATCACCCCACTCTCGTTGGGCGGCATTACAATGGTCGATCTGCTGACGGTACTAGGGGCATCGATCCTGCTGTGGATCACTGCATTCAGTTTCAAGCGCAATAAGATCGACCGCCCCGAGGCTGTGATCCTGATCGTAGCCTACATCGTTTATATCTGGTATATGGTTACGCATCAATAGGCAAATCCGATTTCTACCAACAAAGAGCCGCGCCCCAGCAAGGGACGCGGCTCTCTTTTTATACGGTCGGAACTCGAATT
>JAZOMS010000199.1:0-1787 GCA_045654145.1 Alistipes sp.
GCGAGGGTCTGCTCGTCGGTCAGTCGGGCGGCTACGGCCAGCGCAAACTCGACCGAAACTCCCGCTCCTGCACCTGTGATCAGGTTGCCATCTTCGACCACGTTGCCTCTAACGATGTGGTAGCCCTCCATCTGCTCGCGCACCGAACTGTGGCAGGTTATGCGGCTGCCGCGAGCCACCTCGCTCAGAGCCAAGACGGTCGGTGCACCACAGATTGCCGCCACCACGCGACCTTCGTCGTCGTAGCGACGCACCCACTCGCGCACCTGCTCGCTCTGTCCGAGATTGATGTAGCCAGGGTTGCCACCGGGCAGGATCAGTGCCGCACCGTCCGAGAGGTCAGCATCACTCAGGAGCAGGTCGGCACGACACTCGACAATGTTGTGCGACGATCTGACGTTCAGTTCGTTGCCCGTAGCAACACGGATACACTCGATTCCGCCACGTTGCATCACGTCAATGGTTGCCAGAGCCTCGATCACCTCAAAGCCCTCGGCTAATAAGATATATGCTTTGTTGTTCATAGTTCGAAATTGTTTTCTGAGGTTTTCGTTCGACGAAGTTACGCAAAAATGGCAAAACTTAAAATTTTCAAGTGCAATTCTCTGCTTCGACCGTTTGGACGATTGCGCCAAATGTGCTACCTTTGTCCAAAACCACACACGTTATGATGAACTCAATGGAGGCTCTGCTGAGCTATAATCGCGGCATCCGCGTTACGGGTAGTCTGCAACAACTGCTCGAACATCTGCGCCCGTTTCGTGTTGCGCAAAGCCAGATGAATCGTACGGGCGAATATCGTCCGCTCGATCTCTCGACAGCGGTTTTCTACGTCTATAAATGTACCAATAATTGGATGTAAAACCCCGTGTCTAACACCATTCGAGCCTACGACGCATATTGCGATGTGGGCTCGAATGGTGTTGTGGGATAGTTGTTTACAGGGCTAATTCGAGGATTAGACGAGCGACCTTTGCGTCGATGTTGCCTTGCTCACCCAGCGCTGTGCCGCGCTCCGTAAATCGACGTTCGATCTCGTTGATCGTTGCCTGGCCAATGCCCTCCTCCGAGAGTCGGGTCGAGAGTCCGAGCGAGCGGAAAAAGCCCTCGACAGCCTCGATCGTGCGGTCGATACGACTATCAATATCGCCCTCCGCAATGCCAAATACACGCTCGCCCATCTGAGCGATCTTCGCTCCCTTCTGCTCGCGCATAACCTGCATCAGAGCGGGCAGCACGATCACCAGCGTATGCCCGTGAGTGAGTCCGTGTAGCGCAGTCAGTTCGTGGCCGATCATATGCGTTGCCCAATCCTGCTCGACGCCCATCGCCACAAAACCGTTCAATGCCATTGTCGCCGAGAGCATATAGGTTGCCATAGCGTCGTAGTTGTGCTGATCCTCACGTGCTTTTGGAGCTACTTCGACGAGGGTCTGCATAATACCCTCGGCCCAGCGATCCATCAACGGCGATACGCCCACCTCGGTCAGATACTGCTCGATGACGTGGACGAACGAGTCGGCAATGCCGCACGCCACCTGATAGGGGGGTAGCGAGAAGGTGGTTTCGGGATCGAGGATCGAGAACTGTGGATAGTGGGTGTAAAATGCATATTTCTCGGCCGTAGCCTCGTTCGAGATCACAGCACCGTTGTTCATTTCCGAGCCTGTCGCAGGCAGCGTCATCACCGAGGCAAAGGGTAGCACGCGACTCTTTGCACGCCCCGTGAGGGTCAGTTCCCACGCATCACCATCGTAATGGACTGCTGAGGCGATCAACTTCGTGCC
>JAZOMS010000200.1:0-1917 GCA_045654145.1 Alistipes sp.
AAAAACTATTTTTGATGGCAATTCTGGCGGCAGCGTTCGTCGGTTGCGAAAATGAGAATACTCCCGAAAGCAGTTTTATTCCTACGGGCGTATATTTTAGTTATGGATCTGATGATGCAACTCGTACGGGTGTAGCAACAGAGAATGGCGGCAGCTACTTCACGTGGAGTGCAGGCGATCGCCTCGGTATCTCGTGCGCAGAGGCTCAGATTATCAATAAGGCGTTGACCGTGCCCGCAGCATACGATGGTCAGCGCAAGATGACGGTTCAGACCGGTATCGAGTTCAACGGCAAGTACGCTAACCATACATTCAACCTCTACTATCCCTACAATTCGAGCAACAGCAACGCTGGTTTTGCGCAGCACACTCTGCCCGCAACTCAGAATGGTAATGTTGGCAACAACGACTTTATGTGGGATCAGATCAAGACTACGGCTGATCAGCCCGAGGTGAGTGGCACGATGAAGCACCCCTTTGCTTACGTTCGTTTCTGGGTTGTCGCAACAGGTAGCGACGCAGCAGTGGCTGGCAAGAAGGTAACCGCTATCGCAATCACCTCAGACAATGGTCCGTTGGCTGGTTCGTTCACCGCCGATTTCAACAACTTTGCGAAGAACGAGGTTACGTTCGCAGGTACGACCTCGAACACCGTTACGCTGAACGCTCCGATGACAATTATGACCAAGGAGCAGTACAGCAAGAAGAGCGTTGATAGCACAACTCCCGTTATGGTTATCAACCCCAAAGGCATCAATACGAAGTTCGACGTAACCGTCTTTATTGAGGGTGCAACCCCGATCACGACGACCTTCAATATGTCGGGCAAGAAGTTCGAGGCCAACAACTTCTACAACATTGGCTTGGGCGGTTCGTTCGAATCGGGCAAATTCACCCTGAACGTTATCGACTGGGAGCGCGTAACCGCTGATGTTACGTTTAACTAATGGCAAATGGTTATAAAATCACACAGAGAATAGAGATTATGAAAACATTAAGATATTTCTTTGCGATAGCGGCAAGTGCATTGATGATGTTCGCGTGCCAGGAGGATGCCGATATCGACAACTTTACCAATGGTGGCAATTTGAAATTACGTTTTGAGATCCCCGCTATCGAGCAGGTTGAAGTTACCCGTGGCGCGATAGAGGAGACCGAGGCCTACAACGTTAAACTCTACATCTTCAATGGCGAGGGCGTACGTCAAGCTACTGAGGAGTTCAATCTGGAAACAACCGGCGAGAATAGCTACACCCGCACCTATGTTCACGAGGTGAAGACTACGCTGGGCGTGGGCACATACGACATCTACGCAATTGCCAACACCAAGGAGAACGCATTGTGGAATGGCGTTAGCCAATTCGACGGTGCATTGACCAAAGGCGAGTTCGAGCAGGTTGCACTGACGATGACTGGTGTTGAGAACACCTCGACCCGTATGACCCTCAGCGGCCACACAACCTACACGGTGGCAGGCAGCACCTCGACGCTGGCAGTGGATATGCAGCTGAGCCGTCCCTATGCCAAGGTTACTTTCAACGTGAAGAACGGCACCAAGAACCCCAACTTCACCTTCACTCCGACGTCGTACGACATCTATAACGTACCCGCAGCATCGCGTATGTTCGACAACTCCGCGAATCTGGCAGGCGACTACAAGAACTTCATCGGTCGTGCAATCGCTCAGAACGGCACGTTCGAGTATTGGCAGATGGAGAATGCGTTCGATGTAGTTTCGGGCGTAACGAAGTACACCGACCGTGAGAAGCGCGTGAGCGACAGCGACCGTGCATTTGCTTTTGCTCCCGAGTACTCGACCTACGTAGTGATCTACGGTGATGCTGTCGAGAAGGATGCTAACAACAACATCGTGAAGAGCGCTAAGGTTAACTACACGATCCACCTCGGTGATTTCTC
>JAZOMS010000201.1:0-6001 GCA_045654145.1 Alistipes sp.
CACTCCTTCGGAACGAGGTGATTCAGTGCAATCTGCACCTTATCTTCGAGCAGATAACCTGCGATGTTGATCATCTCCATACGGTCGCGTAGAGCGGGTGCGATCTTCTGTACATTGTTTGCCGTCGCAATAAACATTACCTTCGACAGATCGTACTCCGTATCAAGGTAGTTGTCGTGGAACGTGGTATTCTGTTCGGGATCGAGTACCTCCAATAGTGCGCTCGAAGGATCGCCGTGATTGCTCACGGTAACTTTATCAACCTCATCGAGAATGATGACAGGGTTTGATGAGCCGCAACGCTTGATAGTCTGAATTATACGACCCGGCATAGCACCGATGTAGGTGCGACGGTGGCCACGAATCTCAGCCTCATCGTGCAGACCACCGAGCGAGATGCGACCGAACTTGCGTTGCAAAGCTGCCGCCACCGACTTACCCAGAGAGGTCTTACCGACACCCGGAGGGCCATACAAGCAGATGATTGGCGACTTCAAATCACCCTTCAACTTGATCACAGCCAAGTGCTCTAAGATACGATCCTTAACCTCCTCCAGACCGTAGTGGTCGTCGTCGAGTTGTTTGCGTGCGCACTCCAAGTCGAGGTTATCCTCAGTCATATCGTTCCACGGCAGTTCTAGCATCAACTGCAAGTATGTCATCTGCACTGAGTATTCCGCCACAGCTGGATTCAGTCGCTCCAACTTCGAGAGCTCCTTCTCGAACAGTTCACCAACCTCCTTGCTCCAATTCTTCTTCTCGGCTTGCTCGCGCATTTGGGCAATCTCGGCATCCTCGCCCTCGCCCAACTCATCCTGAATTGTGCGCATCTGCTGTTGTAGGTAGTAATCGCGCTGCTGGCGATCCATATCCTGCTTAACCTTCGATTGAATCTCGTTTTTGAGTTCGATCAACTGTTGCTCACGCACTAAAATTTCCAACAGACGGCGCGCACGAGCCAACAGCCCGGGAGCTTCGAGCAGGTGCTGACGATCGGCGTCGCTCATCTCGATGTTCGAGCAGATGAAGTTGATAATGCCACGGCTCGAATCGATGTTCTTAATCGCAAATGCTGCCTCTTTGGGCATTATGGGTGAGATGTCGATAATGTGCAGAGCAACGTCGCGTATCGACTCAACCAATGCATTGAACTCGACATTCGACTCATCGGGCGACGAATCGCGAATGGGTGTTACCGTAGCTCGAAAATATGGTTCAGTCTGTTGATATTCACCAACTTCGATCTTCTCCAAACCGTTCAAAATGACGGTCAGAGTCTGATTGGGCATTTCGAGGATTTTGAGAATTCTCGCAGCCGTACCCACTTTGTACATATCGTTTGGAGTGGGGGTCTCGATCTCAGTTTCGCGCTGCAAAACGGCGCCAAGCATACCTCCTTGGGCATTGACCTCGCGCACAAGCTTGATGCTCTTTTCGCGTCCAACAGTGATAGGCGTGATCGCTCCTGGGAAGAGGACCGAACTACGCAGAGTCAGAATGGGCAGCACGTCGGGTACCGAACTCTGCTCATTCGGGATGTCGTCGCCCGTGATGATCGGAATGACCTGTGCTTGCCCATCCGAGAGGTTGATACCAGCCAGATCTTCGATCTCTAATACGCTATTTTTTTTACTCATAATCAGTCGTTTATTATCTTATATATAGCAATTGTCGAGGCGTTACATAGTGTTGCCAGTTGGCTAACGACCACAATTGCTCGCCACAAAGATAACGAAAAACTACGATTTTTTATTTTACGCGCTGGTAAAATAAACCAATCATAACCTATTTTGCAATAATCTATGTGAATATCTTTAAGATGGCAGCTCGTGAGTTTGCCTTTTGTGGTAACTACTCACTTTGCTATGGAGCTATAAATTGTTCAGCACGTATTCGATAGCGCTGTCTTTGTTGGCAAAATAGTCTTCGACACTCTGTTTGACCACGTGGTGCGGCTCAATGCTAACGCCCTCCATCGGGAAACCTTTGGGTGAAAGCTGCGGTTTGCGTGTGGGAATACGGAACGGAATACCATATTTCGATGTGAATCCCTGCGGTCCGCAACCCGTATCGCCTCCGGTCGGCTCGCCGATTAACGTCGCAAGACCACTCTCTTTGAGGTCAATCGCAAAGCTCTCGGCTGCCGAGAAAGTGTAGGGACTCGTCAGCAGGAATAATTTGCCCGTGTAGGCGTTGGGCTGGGGTGTGATAGTGCCGTGCACGCAATGCGCCTGCTCGTTGCAGAGCAGATATTCTGCAATCCGTAGTCCATTATCGCTATTGCCACCACCGTTATTGCGCACATCCACAATCAGATAGGGTAGGTCGCAAACCGCCTGATAGGCTTCGGCGAACTCCTCTACGACATTGCCCATCATCGACGTGATGTTGATATAGCCGACCTGCTCGTTCAGCGCCTTGCTGGTCACCATCGGCAGATTGCTGCTGTTGCTCGCAATTTCGCCCTTCCTCTTCAATGGAACTTCTATGTTCAATCTCTCGCCTTCACGCACTACGTCGCAAATCAGCAGTGAATCTGTGAATGAGTCGATTAAAGCCCATCTTCGTGCGTTGTATTGTCGTGCCGTCTCGGTCGACGCAGGCAGATATTTCCCCAAACGATCTGCGTACTCGTCAATCGACAAGCCATTAATGCCGACGATCTCGTCCTTGTCGCGGAAACCGCAATCTGCAAGATATTGATTCGGATTGCTGACGAACAGTCGATTCTCGACGACTTCAGCCCGCTGAGCGGCCGAGTAGGCGTAGATTGTGCTCCACGCGTGTCCAATGTTGAGTGCTGCAAAGTATTCGCAGACCAGTAAAGCGTAGTCGGTTTTGGTCTGTACATCGCGCTCAATGCGCTCTGCAAATGCCGTGTAGAGCGAGTCGATGTCGTAGTCTTTCTGTGGATATAGCGAGCAATTTTCAATAACAATTTGGTGAATGCTCTCGAAGTCATCAGCGAAATTGTCTGGTTCAACGGGGATGTCAGCAACGAAATAGTTTATCTGTTGCTCCGACTGCAATTTCGAAAGGAGATCTATTAGTTCATCTCTGAATACCGTACGAGCCAATACGATTGCAACAGCAAGCAATCCAATGAGATACAATAGAGCGATAGCTACGTATTTAAGAATTTTTTTCATTGCCATTTGCTATTGATGATGGCTAACGGAAATCGACAATTTCGTAGCCGCGATAATTGCCTTTGTCGAAGGTAAACATCGAAATGTCGACCATTCCGACCATCTCGTCAATCGAGCGAATTTCGACCACGATCTGGTCGCCATCAACATCGTAAATGAGCGATCGGGGCTGTGCGGTCGCAGTCTCAATCGCCACGAGTATAACCCCCAACGCTGCATTTTCGGCAGTCGATGTGAGTTTGACGGTTGCAATGCCTGCATTCGAGCCAACCATCGCAAAGTCGAACTCGCCATCGATAAAGTCGAAAGCACGCGTGGGATTGGTCAAAATATTGCGTGAGCTATGATCGACAGCATCTACTGTAACCTCCTTATTTTGAGGATTGACTTCATAACGTGCGCCACCGTCGCAGAAAACCTCGGCATCACCTATGCTGATATAGTATTTCTCGCCACTCACGGCATAATAGCCCTTGATCTGCTGATCGCCACTCTTGACCTCAAACTCCACTTCGTAGTTCTCCATCGAGCGAATCTGCTCCGAAAGGCGTCCGATCAGAGCCTTAGCATCGTCGTTTTGCGCCCACGAATTTACAGTGCATAATAGCATGAAAATAAATACGCTAACCTTTTTCATCTTATCTCTTGCTTTAATGTATTAACTTAGTCCTAAATCTTGCAGTATTCGTTCCAATGCGTAGCTATCTGTAACCTTCAAGTCGCGCGGCTTGCTGCCCTCTTGGCGACCGACAATACCAGCACGTTCGAGCTGATTCATAATGCGTCCCGCACGGTTGAAACCGACCTCAAAGTTGCGCTGAATCGACGATGTCGAGGCCTGCCCGCCATTCTGCACGAACCAGCGAGCGATCTCGGCGATCTTAGGATCGAAACGCATAGCCTCGCCACTCATAGCCGATGGAGCCTCACTATTTTCGGGTACGTAGTCAGGCAGAGTATATGGGGTAGTGTATCCCTGCTGGCGCGCGATGAATGATATGATGTTCTCAATTTCAGGCGTATTGACGAACGCACACTGCACTCGTGTCTGCTCCGAATTGAGGCTGATCAACATATCTCCACTACCGATCAACTGATTAGCACCCGTAGTGTCGATAATCGTACGCGAATCCATTATCGACATCACTCGGAATGCGATGCGAGCGGGGAAATTCGATTTGATCAAACCGGTAATAACCTTTACCTCAGGACGTTGTGTTGCAATGATCAGATGCAGACCTACGGCACGCCCCATCTGCGCCAAACGCACAATTGGGGTCTCAATCTCGCGACCGGCAGTCATAATCAGGTCGGCAAACTCATCGACCACAACCACCAGATATGGCAGGAATCTGTGCCCCTTTTGCGGATTCAGGCGACGTGCCCGGAACTTCTCGTTGTACTCGGTGATCTTCTTCACCGAAGCCTGTCGCAACAATTCGTATCGCTGCTCCATCTCTACAACGAGCGAATTGAGTGTATAGATAACCTTCTGAGGATCAGTTAGTATGGCATCATCCTCACTCTCCATCTTTGCCAAGAAATGCTTTTCGAGCGGAGCATACAGCGACAACTCAACACGCTTCGGGTCAATCATCACAAACTTCAACTCCGAAGGGTGCTTTTTGTAGAGTAATGAAGTGATTATCGCATTGAGTCCCACTGATTTACCTTGTCCCGTGGCACCTGCAACCAACAAGTGTGGCATCTTTGCAAGGTCGATCACAAAGTTTTCATTTTGGATCGTGCGACCGAGTACAACGGGCAACTCAAATTTTGACTGCTGGAAACGAGCCGACTTGACCGCCGAAAGCATCGAAACCACGTCGCGATCCTTGTTCGGAACCTCGATACCAACAGTTCCCTTTCCGGGGATTGGTGCAATGATGCGAATACTCAATGCTTTGAGGCTCATTGCAATATCCTCTTCGAGAGCCTTGATTCGAGCAATCTTAATGCCTGGTGCAGGAATGATCTCATAGAGCGTAACGGTCGGGCCGACGGTTGCTTTGATCTTCGAAATTGCAATACCGAAATTCTGCAACGTCGTCTTGATCTGCTCCTTATTTTCGTATATCTCCTCGTTCGACACCTCCACGTCCATCGAGTGGTCTTGAAGCAGCGTTACAGGTGGGCGCTGATACTTTGGTAGATCCTTTGCAGGGTCGTACTCTTTGAGGTCTATTTCGCAGTCATCCAGCTCCTTGTCCTGATGTTCGACAACCACAATCTTCAACCCCTCCTCCTCTTCATCGTTACTCTCCGCGATGGGCGTTTCGGGCGTAGTAGGCTCTACCTCCTCGGTGATAGCAGGGGCGGGGGCTGTTGCTGAATTGCCTCCATCGGTAATCTTCGTAATCATCAAGTCATCATCCTCATCCTCGGGTGATTGCATAGCTGTGTCAGGCTCCTGATTTTGGGTAGTAACGACTATCTCAGTGTTAGCGTCAGGTGTAACCGTAACGAGCTCCACTCCGTCATTAGTAGGGCTGTTAGTTGTAGGTTGAGTAGCGATTTCGGTGGGTGCATCTTGTGTAATTTGCGACTCAACTTCCGCAGGTCCATTGCTTGTTGTATCTCCTGCGACAGTGGGTGCCGTTGTCTTGTGTGCTTTTTCTACACCTTTGGCTACCAGTCCAATAGCAGCTTTGCCCACCTTCAAACTACCACCTGCGATAACCTCACCTGCCTTGTTGACTTTGCTGATGAAACTGCGATTGATATATACCCCTGTTAAGATCCAACCGACCATAATGACAAGGATCGTTCCGATCGGACCGATCGAATGAGTGATGATCGTTGCTGCATTGATGCCCCAACGACCACCCAGCCCGCTGCCGAAAATACCCCAA
>JAZOMS010000202.1:0-3793 GCA_045654145.1 Alistipes sp.
CGGGGTGGAACTGTACCTCGCGCATAACGCCGATCTCCTTCTTACCCTCAACGTCGAACTCAACGATGTACGAGTTGGGCGAGTAGATCAGGGGCTTCAAAGCCTTAGCCTCAACCGAGAAGTGTACGGTCTCCTCACCACCATAGATAGCGCAGGGTACCATACCCTCGCGACGAGCAGCCTTGCTGGCCTTTTTGCCGTAAACCTCACGCTTAACGGCTGCAATCTGAATAGTTTTCATCTTGTGTAATAAGTGTTTAAGTTACTTGGGCATCACTCAACGCCTCGGTCTTTCCGTGCGTCCCATAAATGCTTGCGGGCGCAAAGGTAATTAATTTTTCCCAAAGCGCAAATTTTCAGCGAGATAAAATGTGCGTTGGGGTCGTTGTGTGCATCCTTTGTAACGAACAAAGCGGCTGCGAGAGTTCGCAACCGCTCTGTTTGCGCCCGTAGCCCCGTTCAAGGAGCTATGGGCTGAATTAACCTAACTAAAAAATTTATATATGTATGAATACTTACTCTTCTACGGGAGCATTCTTCAAGCAGTCTACGCGAACGCAACCGAGCTGGCCACCTGCGTAGATAGCGTAAGCGTACATATAAACGCCGTCCTTCGATACTTGCAGAGCGCAGTCGGTATTACCACCGCCAGCGTTCATACTCGACCAACCCCAATCGCTGGTAGTATAGAACTGAGCACCCGCCTTGAAAGTATCAGGAGTGGTAGCGTCGATAATTGCTACATTCGAGGAACCGTATGTGAAATAGGTATCCGAAGCACCCATCAGGTAGTATGCACCGTTGAACTTCTCAACGTCCAAGCATACAGTACCAAGCATCCAGCTGTCGCCGGGGTTAGCGATTGCAGTTTGAGCGTCCTTTGCAACGCCACCTTCTGCCCATACGAATACGTCGCCCGAATAACCAGCCATAAAGTAAGGACCGTTAGCGTCAACATCGCGGTAGATAACATCACCGTCGTTGTTGTCGATCTTAGCGGTAACATCACCTGCGCTGATGTTCGACCAAACAACGTCGCCTGCAACGCCGTCAGCTACAACAAAGCGGAAGTGGCCAGTAGTACCGCTCGACCAAGGCGCAAACATCATAGTAACGATAGCGTCGCCATAAACATCACCAACAACCGAGAAGGTCTTACCGTACTCAGTCGATGAGTGCGAAATGAATACCTCAGGAGTATCGTTGATATCCTTCATACGTGCAACACGCAAACCAGTCGTCTCAGCATAAGTACAGAGGACGATGTTGTTAGCGTCATCAGCAGTTACAGCGCTAACGGGCAGATCGCCTACGTTCAGCGTGCCTACATACTCGCCAGTCAGTGCATCGAGTACAACGGGAGCAACATTGGGCTGATTAATGATTACATAGTCCTGAGTTGCTGCGATAGTAACGTGGTCGCTGGGAAGAGCAGTAAGACCTACGATCTCCGACAGCGGCTTAGCGAATACAACTTCTTCCGAACCTGCGCGGTAGCCGTATGCCTGCAACTCAACGCCCTCAGCCTGATTTACGGTGATCACTACCTCGTTGCTCTTAGCAACCAACTTGATAGTACCCGTGCGAGCTGCGCCAGTGTTAGCTGCAACAGTGATCTGTGCAACGCCATCAGCAGCAACACCCGACAACCAAGCGTCAACCGGCTCAACGGTTACTACACCGTCAGCGGTGAAGGGAACCTCGTAGGTAGCCTCCTCAGCAGTAGCCTCAACAACCAAGTTCTCCTCAGCAACGTCAACGAACTCGCCGATAGCTACCTGCATTGCAACAACCGAGCTCTGGTTCTCCTCGCCGAAGTAGATCAGTGCAACCTCACCTGCCAGGTCAGCGCACAACGAGTGCTCAACCGAAGGTGCAGTGATGGTCCAAACGCCGCTCTCCTTATCGAACGACGACTTCCACTCGTCGGGAGCGGTTACGATAGCCTTCTTAACGCCAACTGCCTCCAACTCGAAGGTCTTAGTCTCGCCATAGCGGAAATCTGCCGACTCAACAGCCTCGCCCTTGAAGTTGATATAGAGGTCGCTACGCAACTCGATCTCCAAAGTCTCGCCATTGAGGAATACGAACACTGCGGTGTTGGTCTCCTCGTCAACGTAAGCCTCTTTGAACAGACCGCCTGCGCCACCCGAAGTGGTAACAGGAGTACCGTCCTCCAACAGAACGCGCTCCCAAGTCTCGCCATTGTCGTAGCTAACCTCCCAGTAACCGGTCTCGCCCTCCATTACAACGCGCATCTTGGGGGTGTTGCCCTGCTCGCCCTTAACGGGAAGACGCTTGCCGTCAACCTCGATGAACGACGAAACGCCATCCTTAACAACAGCCCAGTAGTACTGACCATCCTCCTCGTCGAGCATTACGGTTACGGTTACGCCGTCCTTACCAGCATCACCAGCCTTACCGTCAGCGATCTCGATCTTCTCACCATTGGTGAAATAAACCTCATAACCAGTCTCGCCCTTAACGATTCTCGATACATAGACATTCTTCTCCAACGCATTAACCAGAGTCTCAACGCCAGCAATGTCCTGATTCAGAGCTGCAACAGTCTCTTCGAGCTCAGCTACGCGGTTTTCCAGATCGTCGATACGGTTCGTCAGATCCGTAGGGTCGAACTCACACGCGGTGAAGAGCATTGCGACAGCAGCCACCAAATAGAAAAATTTTTTCATAGTGTGAAAGTTTAATTATGTTTAGGTATTTTTTACTTTTTCAATCCTTATATAATAAATAGGTGTACTCTCCGACGAAACTCTCTCGTGCGGACAGACCACTTTACGTGAGCAAAGATAATAAAAATAATGACTGATTTGCAAAATTTCAACAAAAAAAATTGAACAAACTTTACAATCTTGCTAAAAAAGTTTAGAATGTTTTCGAAAAACAGCATTAAAACTATTAAATACTTCTGTTTTTGCAATTTTTCAAACTTTTTTCTTAACTTTGCGACATAAGCGAAGGGCTTTTCGGGCGGATTGCTTTTCGTTCATCACGCCCACAACTCACGGTTATGGTAAAACAGATCTCAATCGATGCGCTGACCAGCGGAAAGAAGACGGCGCAGCTTAAACGCGACATCCTGCGTCGCTATATGTTGAATGGTGGCGAAAGTATCGCCGACCTGAGCCGTGAACTCGGCCTGAGCGTGCCCACGCTGACTAAGATCGTGTCGGAACTGATCGATGAGGATCTGGTAACCAATCTCGGTAAGCAGGGGGCAACGGGTGGCCGCCGTCCGAGTATCTATGGTCTGAATCCCTCGGCGGGCTACTTTATGGGTGTGGATATTAAGCGCGATGTCATTATGCTGGGTATCATCAATTTCCGAGGTGATATGGTGGTGTCGCGCCAATACGATTTCACTATCGAGAACACCCGCCAATCGTTCGATGAGTTGTGCGAATTGATTCAGCAGTTCATTACCACGTCGCGTATTCGCCGCGACAAACTGCTCTCGATCGGCATCAATCTGTCGGGACGTGTCAATCCTGAAACGGGCTATTCGTACTCCTACTTTTTCTTCGACGAAAAACCGCTAACGACTGTTCTCGAAGAGCGCTTAGGCTATCGCGTCTATGTCGAAAACGACTCGCGAGCAATGACTTACGGTGAGTATGTCTATGGTGTGGGTAATGGCGAACAGAATATGATTTTCCTCAATTTGAGTTGGGGCTTCGGTATAGGTATGATCCTCGGTGGAGAGTTGCATTATGGCAAGTCGGGTTTTTCGGGCGAGTATGGCCACTTCCCGTTGTTCGATAACGAGATTATC
>JAZOMS010000203.1:0-3490 GCA_045654145.1 Alistipes sp.
TGCTTTGGATTCGGCAGGTGTAGACGGTCGTCTGCAGCGTCGTTCGAAGTACGGTGCAAAGCGTCCTAAGGCAGGTAAGGGTGGCGCTCCCGCAAAGAAGAAGTAATCAACAGAGGAAATTTTAACAAAGAGTAACAACAATGAGAAAAGCAAAGCCTAAGAAGCGAATTCTACTTCCGGATCCCAAGTTCTCGGACGTACTTGTTACAAGGTTTGTGAACAACCTTATGTTGGACGGAAAGAAGAGTATTGCCTATTCGATTTTCTACGATGCGTTGGATATCGTTGGCGAGAAGATGAAGGATGCTGACAAATCTCCCCTCGAAATTTGGAAGCAGGCACTTGAAAACATCACCCCGCAGGTCGAGGTTAAGTCGAAGCGTATCGGTGGTGCTACCTTCCAGGTTCCCACCGAGGTGAGAGCAGAGCGCAAGATTTCGATTTCGATGAAAAACCTTGTCCTTTATTCTCGTAAGCGCGCTGGTAAGTCGATGGCAGAGAAACTCTCAGGTGAGATAATGGCAGCATACAACCAGGAGGGTGCTGCATTCAAGCGTAAGGAGGAGATGCACCGTATGGCTGAGGCCAACAAGGCATTCGCTCATTTCAGATTTTAATGTAGAGGATTACGAAGATGGCAGCAAGAGATTTAACATACACTCGTAATATCGGTATTATGGCTCACATCGATGCCGGTAAGACTACTACTTCGGAGCGTATCCTCTTCTACACTGGTAAGACCCATAAGATCGGCGAGACCCACGAGGGTGCAGCTACTATGGACTGGATGGCACAGGAGCAGGAGCGTGGTATTACCATCACCTCGGCAGCTACTACCGCTTTCTGGAACTACAAGGGTCATCAGTATCAGATCAACCTGATCGACACCCCGGGACACGTTGACTTTACCGTTGAGGTAGAGCGTTCGTTGCGCGTTCTGGACGGTGCCGTTGCTACGTTCTGCGCAGTAGGTGGCGTTGAGCCCCAGTCGGAGACCGTATGGGGTCAGGCTGATAAGTATAACGTTCCCCGTATCGGTTACGTTAACAAGATGGACCGTACCGGTGCAGACTTCTATGCAGTTTGCGCTCAGATCAAGGAGCACTTCGGTACGACCGCTCTGCCCGTAGTTTTGCCTATCGGTGTAGAGGATAAGTTCGAGGGTCTGATTGACCTTATATATAATAAGGCAGTCTACTACTACGACGACAAGACCGTTCGCGACAACTTTGAGTTGCGCGAGATCCCCGAAAATATGAAGGCTGAGGCTGAGGAGTGGCGTAACAAGTTGATCGAGGAGGTTGCTTCGGTTGACGACGCTCTGATGGAGAAGTTCTTCGAGGATCCCGATTCGATCACTCCCGAGGAGTTGATCGCGGCAATCCGTACTGCAACTATGCAGATGCAGGTTGTTCCTATGCTCTGCGGTTCGTCGTTCCACAACAAGGGTGTACAGCACCTGCTCGACGCAGTTATGGCTTACCTGCCCTCGCCGCTGGATGTACCCGCAATCGAGGGTGTTAACCCCAAGACTGAGGAGACTGAGACTCGTAACGCAAGCGAGGATGATCCCTTCTGCGGTTTGGCATTTAAGATCGCAACCGATCCCTTCGTAGGTCGTTTGGCATTCGTTCGTGTATATTCGGGTAAGCTCGATGCAGGTTCGTATGTTTACAACGCACGTAGCGGCAAGCGTGAGCGTATCAGCCGTATCTACCAGATGCACGCTAACAAGCAGAATCCTATGGAGTGCGTAGGTGCAGGTGATATCTGCGCAGCAGTAGGTTTCAAGGAGATCCGCACCGGTGATACTCTCTGCGCAGAGGGTTCGCCCATCGTATTGGAGCAGATGACCTTCCCCGAGCCGGTTATCGGTTTGGCAGTTGAGCCCAAGACTCAGAAGGATCTCGATAAGCTGGGTATCGCACTTGGTAAGTTGGCTGAGGAGGATCCCACCTTCACCGTTAAGACTGACGAGGATAGCGGTCAGACTATCATCAGCGGTATGGGTGAGCTCCACTTGGATATCATCGTTGACCGTTTGAAGCGTGAGTTCGGCGTAGAGATCAACCAGGGTGCTCCCCAGGTTAACTACAAGGAGGCTCTTACTCAGACCGTTCAACACCGTGAGGTATTCAAGAAGCAGACCGGTGGTCGCGGTAAGTTCGCAGATATTATCTTCGAGATCGGTCCCGCATCGGAGGGCAAGGTTGGTCTTGAATTCGTTGACGAGGTTAAGGGTGGTAACATTCCTAAGGAGTTTATCCCCGCAGTTCAGAAGGGCTTCGAGTCGGCTATGGCTAACGGTGCTTTGGCAGGTTACACTATGGATTCGATGAAGATTACCTTGAAGGACGGTTCGTTCCACCCCGTTGACTCGGATCAGTTGTCGTTTGAGATCGCTGCACGTAACGGTTTCCGTGTTGCAGCACCCAAGGCAGGTTCGGTGATTATGGAGCCCATTATGTCGGTAGAGGTTGTAACCCCCGAGGAGAATATGGGTGATATCATCGGCGACTTGAACAAGCGTCGTGGTCAGATCCAGGGTATGGAGCAGAAGGGTACTGCACGTGTGGTTAAGGCTAAGGTTCCCCTGTCGGAGATGTTTGGTTATGTAACCGTACTGCGTACTATCTCGTCGGGTCGTGCAACTTCGTCGATGGAGTTCTCGCACTTCGAGGAGGTACCCGCTAACCTCGCAAAGGATATTATCGAGAAAGCAAGTGGCAAACGTAAGGATTTAGAATAAGAATTAGATATGAGCCAGAAAATTAGAATCAAACTGAAGTCGTTCGACCACAACTTGGTTGACAAGTCGGCTGAGAAGATCGTAAAGACGGTGAAGAGCACCGGCGCAGTAGTTAGCGGTCCTATTCCCCTGCCTACTCACAAGAAGATCTTCACCGTGAACCGCTCGACCTTCGTTAACAAGAAGGCACGCGAGCAGTTCCAGCTCTCGACCTTCAAGCGCATCTTGGACATTTATAGCTCGACTCCCAAGACTATCGATGCACTGATGAAGCTTGAGTTGCCTTCGGGTGTAGAGGTTGAGATCAAGGTCTGATCGACACACTTAATATTGTGAGGCATTGACGTGCTGAGCAGGTGGACAACCACCATCAAAAGTGGTTGTCCCTCGCTCGCCACGTGCCAAACAAAATCGGTGCAGAGCTTTGAGTTGGCGGCTAAAAAGAGTAAGTCGGAACACTTGATGAAAGTACCAACGCAAAGTCGAAACCCATTAGGGCGAATGTGAATAAGGGCAGGAGCCACGAAAAGGAGTAGGTCTTATATATAATATATAGGTATTGCGCACCAACCCAAAACGACAAACAAACACACTTATACAAAACAAACGTAATTAGACAAAAATGTCAGGACTTATTGGAAAAAAAATCGGAATGACTTCCGTTTTCAGTGCCGAGGGTAAGAACATACCATGCACTGTTATCGAGGCTGGTCCGTGTGTAGTTACGCAAATCAAGACTGT
>JAZOMS010000204.1:0-8342 GCA_045654145.1 Alistipes sp.
TGTCGGTTGAACTGCGGGATGGCAGGCGTTGCCAATGCGATCATCGCCAGCAGACCTCCTCCGCACCATACGATCGAGCGCTGCATCTCGCCACGCCACAACTCTATGAGAGCGATACACGATGCTACGAACAGCGCACCAAAAGCCACATAACCCCACGCAAGTGAGTCGTACTCAACGGGTATCAAGTCGCAGAGGTCAGCCACCACAGCCGCAGGCAACAGCAGTACAAATACCGCAGGAGCGAATCCCGCAGCCCACTTAGCCCACTTCGTCTGCTCGAATTGCGGCAGCCACAACATCGCCAAATAGACCACAAAAGGGTAGATCGGCACCAGATAGATATCCAATTTCGAACTAAACAGCGAGAGCATAACGAACGTCGCCACGATCGCTACCATAAAGAGTCGTTCGAGATCCGTGCGCACCATTTTTCGCCACGCTCCGATGCCGAGCACGCCCACAAGCAGGAATACCCACGGCGCGAACGACTGCGGAATATGTGCAATGTAGTACCACCACGGGCGTTTGTGGTGGTACGAGTCGATACCTCGCCCGATGGTTTGGTGGAAGAGCAGGTTGTTGATATACTCTGCGCCACCCTCGATATAGACCAAAGCCCACCACGCGGCGCACAATCCAATGAGCAATGCCCACTGACGCAAGCCCATATATCGCCCGAAGGTTTTGATTTCGCCCTTCACCGCGAGGAAAACGGCTATCACCAGCACCGGCATCATAAATCCCACGGGACCCTTGGTGAAGGTGGCGAGGAAGATCCACACGGGTAACAGCCAACGGTGGCACTTGCGTGCCGTACCGCGATAGAGCCGCCAGAAGGTGTAGATTGCCAGCACGATGAACATACACATCAGCATATCCATTCTCAGTACCAATGCGCTACCGAGGAACATACCCGTGGTGGCGAGCATCACGTCGGCTGCTTTCGGGTCGAACGTCGTCTTCTCCTCGCGTACCCAGCGCCCCATTACGGCGAGTATTCCCGCCACGGGCAGCACGCTCGCCAGCGCGATAAACCACATCTGATACGACCCGAACAACAACTTCGAGAGCATCACGATCCAGAGGTACAAGGGTGGTTTGTCGGCATACGCCTCACCGTGGTTGTAGAACGAGAACCACGTTCCGTCGCGCAGAGCCTCTTCGGCAATGCTTATGTATTTCAGCTCATTGTTGAGTGTGTAGTCGCGCAACAGAAAAGGCGCGATGAGTGCGACCGCAATGAGCAGATGTCTAAGTTTCATAACGTGATGTTTTTGTATTAAAAATACAAATGTATTAAAATTTCGCATAGGTTGTTCCGCCTTGCCTCAATCCGCCATAAAAAAGCCAAAATAATCAAAACTCACCTATCGCTTTCCTCAAACAATCGAGCGACCCTTTTGCGGGGTCGCTCGGTGAGGTTATTGTTTTTTGCAATTTGAGTGTGAATTGAAAAAATCCCAGCTCCCATTTTCTGACTCAACGGCATTATCGAATGCTTGCAACTCCTCATCGCTTGGGCTCTTACGGGTGTATACGATGTACGAACGCCAAAAATCTTTGTCATCATTGCAACGTTCGATAGCCTCTTGTAGCGGTTCGATATAGATAATCGCGTCTTCGTTAAATTGGAGTAGCTCCTCATTTTCGATTGTCTTATTTTTGAGATCGTAAGATACACTGACCGTGAAAGCCACTTGTTCGCCACATTCATCGCATTTTGCGTAGTTGTATCTTGTGATTTTCATATCTTCGACTTTGTAATAGACCTCTGTGTGCTCACCATTCCAACTTGGAACATTGCTTATCTGATCTACCTTCCCATCTACATATCTTATGCCTTGCATTCCGGCATACCTGTACCAACCGTCGCTAATGCTCGGTTCGATATCGACTCTCATATAGTCGGGTGTCTGTTCGCACGCCACCGCTGCGCAACAAATTGCTAAAAGTAGGAATAGTTTCTTCATAGTCGTAAGTGTTGTTATCTACATATATAGACGCAAAAAGTAGGCGTTTTGTGCCACGACAATGCAACTTTTTTTGCAGTATTTTCTAACTATTTGATAAACAGCCTATAAATATCATTTCCGTTTGCATACAAAAGCAGTGCAAACAGCACGATCAAACCGAACATTTGAGCATATTCGAGAAATTTATCGCTCGGTTTGCGGCGCGTGATTACCTCCCATAGCAGGAACAGCACGTGCCCACCGTCCAATGCCGGTATGGGCAGTATGTTCATCACCGCCAAGATCACCGACAGCAGTGCCGTCGTGCGCCAGAATCGCTCCCAATCCCACTCGTCGGGGAAGACGTTGCCGATCGATAGAAAACCGCCCAACTCCTCATACAGCTTGCTTTCGGGCACTACAATGGTCTTGATCTGCTTCCAATAGCCGCTAATCTCCTCTCCCGTCATTCGCAGACCCGCAGGGATCGACTCCAAGAACGAGTAGTGGCGCATACGCACCTCGAACGGATTGCGTGCCATAACTCCAATCGTGCCATCGTCAGCGAGCGTTACCGCCACATCGCGACGCACTGCCACATCAGCACTATCGCGCTCGATGGTGAGTTGCACCGCTTGACCAGCCAGTGCAGGCAGCTCACGCTTGTACTCGTCGAAGTAGAGCATCTCGACGCCATTGAGAGCCACCAGACGGTCGCCCTTAGCAATTCCAGCAGCTGCCGCGCCGCTCTCGACGCTATCGATCTCGAAGGGCATACGCATCGCGTACATATTCTTGTAGCCCCCCTCCTGACGCATCGCAACCAGCTTTTCCAACGGAATGGTGAATGAGTGTTCCGCGCCATCACGCTCGACAATCACCTCGCGATCCTCAGCCGTGATGAGCAACTCATTGATGATCTGATCTACGTCGGTGATCTGCTCGCCATCGATCGAGAGCACCTTGTCGCCATCCTCGAAACCGAGCGAGTGTCCAGCCTCATTCCACACGTAGCCCCACTTTGCATCCTCGGCTGGCATATATGGCTCGCCCCAATGGTAGCTGATGCCGCAGTAGATCAGAAATGCCAGTACCACGTTCATCACCACGCCCGCGACCATCACAATCAGACGTTGCCAAGCGGGTTTCGAGCGGAATTCGTCGGGTTGAGGCTCGGCAGCCATCTGCTCGGTGTCCATACTCTCGTCGATCATACCTGCGATCTTGACGTAGCCACCCAGAGGTAGCCAGCCCATACCGTACTCGGTCTCTCCGCGACGGAACTTGAAGATCGAGAACCAAGGGTCGAAGAATAGATAGAATTTCTCGACGCGGATGCCGAACATACGTGCCGCCAAAAAGTGTCCCAACTCGTGAATAATCACCAGCAGCGACAGACTCATAAAGAATTGAATGACTTTGATCAGAATATCCATAATGTGTAGTTGTTAATCGATGTTACAATCCGAGTATCTCGCGTGCCAAAGCTCTTGCCTCAGCGTCCGAGTGTGCATAGTCATCGAGCGAGGGCTGAGCTATGAATGTTGCGCGTGCCAACGATTGCTCGATCGAACGAACGATGTCCAGGTAGCCGATCTTACCCGCAAGGAAAGCCGCCACAGCCACCTCGTTGGCTCCGTTCATTGTGCAGGCCGCCGTGCCACCGCGACGCAAGCAGTCGTATGCCACCTCCAACGCGGGATACTTCACACGATCGACCTCGCGGAAGGTGAGGTTGGGGTTAGCCAGGAAATCGAAACGCTCCGTCGGACGATTTTTGCGTTCAGGGAAGGTGAGTGCATAGCTGATCGGCAGGTGCATATCGGGCGTACCGAGCTGCGCCTTGATCGCACCGTCTTCGAACTCAACCATCGAGTGAACGATCGACTGCGGGTGAATCAGCACCGAGATCTGGTCGGCAGGCGTGCCGAACAACCATCGTGCCTCGATCACCTCGAAGCCCTTATTGACCATTGTTGCGCAGTCGATTGTGATCTTTGCACCCATCGACCAATTGGGGTGGCGCAGAGCCTCGGCTGCGGTCATTGCGCCCAACTGCTCGATCGGGGTGTCGCGGAATGCACCGCCACTTGCCGTGAGGATCAATCGACGCACGGGCGACTGCTCGCCAACCAGACATTGGAAGATGGCCGAGTGTTCCGAATCGACGGGCAGGATCGGCGCGCGGTGCTCCGCAGCAAGGCGCATTACCAGCTCGCCACCAACGACCAACGTCTCCTTGTTGGCAAGGGCGATTTTCTTGCCCTGCTTGACGGCTGCCACGGTCGGCAACAGACCTGCATAACCGACCAGCGCATTGACCACTACATCGACGTTCGATGCTGCTGCAACCTCCTCCATCGCCTTTGCTCCGGCATAGACCTTCACGTCGGTCGCAGCGAGGGCCTCTTTCAATGGCGAGTAGTATTGTTCGTCACCGATCACTACGCAATCGGCGTCAAACTCCTTAGCTTGCGCAGCAAGTTGCTCCCAATTACGGTTGGCAACGAGTGCTGTTATCTCGAATTGTTCAGGGTTCTCACGCACTATATCGAGCGTCTGCACACCGATTGAGCCGGTTGAACCCAAGAGTGCTATGCGTTGTTTCATAGGGTTGATTAGAATACGATGTAACTTTCGGGATCGACGGGTTTGCCATCGCTCCAAATCTCAAATTGTAGCAGTTGAGGGGTGTTGCCCTCATCGGTGGCGTCGGCATTGTAGCCTACGATCTGACCCGCTTTGAGCTTTTGTCCCACCTCAACCAGCGATTGGGTCATATTGCGATAGATCGAGAGCAGCCCGCCAGCGTGTTGCACCTCGACCAGATAGCCGTCGTCAGGCGACCACGTAGTGAGGATTACCGTACCCTCGCCAATGGAGACTACCTGCGTGTCGGAGGTCGATGCAATGCTGACACCCATCGAGCCCGAACGAGGGCTGAACTCATTGACAATCACACCGCCAGCCAATGGCGCAACCAACTCCATCGCCTCGCGTACCGAGCGACGGCTCGATGCTTGGTTGGCAATCGAGTACTCGCCATCACCCTCGATCTGCGCACGCAGGATCGAATCCTCGACCGACGGCAGTACGATCGATTTGTCGGTCGCGGTTTGGTTCTGGTCGGTGAGGCTACGCATCACGGGCGTCTTGCCCTCCATTATCAGGGCTATGTTGTCGCTATAAACCTTCATTTGGCTCAGTTGACGCTCCATCGAGTCCAGACGCACAATGTTTTCGAGCAAGATTGTACGGGTGCGGTTGCCCTGATATCCGGGTAGAAATTCGAGCAGCGGTGTGTAGGCCACCGACGAAATGATGACGATAAACAGCACCAATGCCAACGCCAAAATACCAGCTACGATGCTCAGTGGCGAGATGTACATATACCACATCTCGCGGTTATCGCGTTCGTCGCGCAATGACAGACGTTGCTTGCGCCAAAGATTCGAGATCTTATCTTTCCAATTCGCTTTCATATCAAAACAGAGTTTTTCGAACTTACAAAGATAGCGATTTTGTCCGTACGTACACCACGCGCACGCCTAAATTTTGTCGTCGAAAGTTGCCAATAACGGAAAAACCACATATATTTGCTACTCATAAACGACAGAAAAGGTGGAAATCGAACAAAATCTCTGGGGATTCTCGCCCGAAGGCGAGGGCGGACTGCTCTATACGATGCGCAATGCGTCGGGCGGCGAGGTGTTGCTGACCAATGCAGGTGCAGCACTTGTAGGTGTGCGCCTACCAAATGGCGATGGCTCGCTGACTGATGTGGTGGCTGGCTATGACTCGTTCGCTGAATATATTGACGATACGGTCGGAATGGGTAAGATCACTGGTCGTACGAGTGGTGTGATCTCGCGCGGATGTTTGGTGATTGACGAACAGACCTCGCGACTATCGATCAATCGACCTCCGCACCACGTCGATGGTGGTCGCAAGGGCTTTGGAGGTCGTCTGTGGGAGGCTCGAACGGAGGTAAATCCGGTGGGCTTTGCATTGGAGAGTGCTGAGGGCGACGAGGGTTATCCGTCGGGTTTGCGAACGGAGGTAATCTACGATTGGGACGATGATAATCGTTTGGAGATCACTGTCGTGGCGCAGGCTGATGGCGTAACACCGATCGATATCACGGCAGCCCCGATGTTCGATCTTTCGGGCGAATTTACCCCCGCATCTATCTCGCGCCACCAACTGCAAGTCAATGCATCGCGTTACGTGGCAATGCGTGGCGATAATATCCCGACGGGCGAACTGCCCTCGGTCGAGGCAACCGATCTCGATTTCCGCTCGGAGCGTGAGGTGGGCGATCTGGATACCTTCGACGGACTGATTGGCGAGCGCGGAGGCTTGGATCATTGGCTGGCTATTGACGGCTGGCAACGATCGATCTTGGCTCACGTGGCTACGCTCACCGACACGCAGTCGGGACGCACGATGATGGTCTATTCGTCGCAACCGGCGTTGCATCTCTATTCGGCCAATGCGATGAGTGGCAGTGGAGCACGACGTGGCGAACACGAGTATGAAGACCATTCGGCTTTGGCACTGCACTGTATGGCTCTGCCCGATGCGGTCAATCGTGCGGAGTTCCCGTCGATTGTGATGCAGGCAGGCGAGCTTTATGTCCAAAAAACGGTCTACGAATTTCTCTAAACGCAATGCGACGCATAGGTCTGATCTCGGATACCCACGGCACGTTCGATGCTACGTTGCGCGACTTCCTGAAAGATGTCGATGAGGTGTGGCACGCGGGTGATATTGGATCATTGGCGCTGGCGGACGAGATTGCTGCGTTCAAACCTCTGCGTGCGGTCTATGGCAATATCGACGGGTGGGACGTGCGTCGAGTCTATCCAGAGGTTGCGGTATTCGAGGTTGAGGGCTTTCGAGTGCTGATGACCCACATTGGCGGTTATCCCGACCACTACGACCGCCGTGCTTTGGCACATATCTACCAGACGCGCCCGACGATTTTTGTAGCGGGTCATTCGCACATTTTGAAGGTGATCTACGACAAGCGCTTCTCGATGTTGCACCTCAACTCTGGGGCGGCGGGACGCTATGGTTTTCATAAGGTTCGCACGGCTCTGCGCTTTACGCTCGACGGGGGCGAGATTCGCGATATGGAGATAGGCGAGTGGACGCGCTGAAATTACAATACAATATTTGTGCTGTCTTGTGCGTTATATCTGCGCCAAACCAATTGGCATAACGTTAAACCTTTTTTAGACAGTATGAATCTTAGACCCACTTCAACTCTGGGATCCATTATTGCCAGAGCAGCCTTCAAAGCTGAGAAAAATGACAATGCTAACCATTTGACTGATCGATTGTTGTTGCTTGCAATCGATGAACGGTATAGCCACGCTTCGCGCATTCTGCAACTACTTGCAGGCGAGGACTCAATGGCACAACTACGTTCCCAAATTGAGGAAGAATTGAGCGACTCGGAGCCAATGGATCGTGCCGAGCGAGCCTCTATCCGCAGTGCCTTTTTCTCGAAAATTTTCGATCGACTGGCTTCGGCATCTATCATTGGTGAACCGAATAATACGGGACATATTCTGTTGCTTGCGGCAGACGATCCGACGTCGGTTTCGGGCAAGATTATGTGCCGTTGCCATATCGACTACAACCGCCTGCTCGATGCGATGGGCGTGCTCGCAGTTGATGAGGATCGCCACCTCGATGTGAGCCTACGATAAACGCAATTCAAAATTCACCCGCCATATGGGCGGGTTCTGCTTTTTTCTTGTTCTTCAATATTATTTTGAACAAAATTACTTTTGTTTTAAGGGTTTGATAGAATGTTTGCGGAGTTTGCCATAATACCAGCGAGCTTGGTATAATCGCCCGTCCGTGTCTTGAATTATACATTTGCCGTGTGGCTCTCCATTTTTGAATTTACCCGTAAAAGCAACGCCTTCGGGATTGATAAATGTTCCCGAGCCATTGGGTAAATTATTTCTCCATTGACCGCTATAACGGCTACTATCAGGATATATCATTGTTCCCACAAGTAATGCTTTACGAATGGTCTGCCCTACAAATGTAGATCCATCATTCCAACGTAATGTAGTCAATCCGGTTGCCTCATCGATTGTGTTTTCAATCGCTAATAAATGCACTCGATTAATGCGCGGTTTTTGTTTTTTCGGTTTGCTATTCCAAACGAAACCAACTGTTCCGCCATATTTTCCCGCTGCCGCCCCGTTTCTGCCTTGCCCCCCCCCGCAAATTCTTCTCTCCCAAAACTCCCCCCCCCATAAAACCGAAACAAAAATTTGTTTTGAAAATCGCAGAGCGCAGGGTGTGTGGGGTGGAGAAGGTTGGGTAGGAGAGCGGGGAACGGAGGAAGGGGTGGCGGGAAAAAAA
>JAZOMS010000205.1:0-1003 GCA_045654145.1 Alistipes sp.
GAAGACTGAGTGCTTTGTGCGCTTTTCGACCGTGGCCGGTGAGCGTGGTGCTGCCGATGCTGAGCGCGATATTCGCGGCTTTGCGATGAAGTTTTATACCGACACAGGCAATTGGGATTTGGTGGGCAACAATACGCCCGTTTTCTTCCTGCGTGACCCGCTGAAATTCCCCGACCTCAACCACGCCATTAAGCGCGATCCTCGCACGGGTATGCGCTCGGCAAACAGCAACTGGGACTTCTGGACGTTGCTTCCCGAGGCTCTGCATCAGGTAACGATTACGATGTCGCCACGAGGTATTCCCGCCTCATTCCGCCATATGCACGGCTTTGGCAGTCACACATATAGCTTTATCGACGCCAACAACCGCCGCACTTGGGTAAAGTTCCACCTACGCACATTGCAGGGCATCAAGAATATGACTGATGCCGAGGCAGAGGCTGTGATTGCAAAGGATCGAGAGTCTCACCAGCGCGACCTTTTCGAGGCGATTGAGAGGGGCGATTTTCCTCGGTGGCAGATGCAGGTGCAGCTGATGACCGAGGAGCAAGCGAAGGAGTATCACATCAATCCGTTCGACCTTACGAAGGTGTGGTATCACGGCGATTTCCCGCTGCACGATGTCGGCATCTTGGAGCTCAACCGCAACCCCGAGAACTTCTTTGCCGAGGTCGAGCAGGCGGCATTCAACCCGATGAACATCATCGACGGCATAGGCTTCTCGCCCGATAAAATGTTGCAGGGACGCCTCTTTTCGTATGGCGATGCGCAACGCTACCGCTTGGGCGTGAACCACCACCAGATACCCGTAAATCGCCCTCGTTGCCCGTTCCACTCCTACCACCGCGACGGTCAGATGCGCACCGACGATAACGGTGGTCGCACGATAGGATATGAGCCGAATAGTTATGGCGAGTGGCACGACCAACCCCACCTCAAAGAGCCACCATTGTCGGTCGCGGGCGAGGTCTATAACTACGACGAGCGCGAATTTGATAGCGAC
>JAZOMS010000206.1:0-15590 GCA_045654145.1 Alistipes sp.
TCCTCGGTATCTGCCCCTTCTTGGGCGTATCGAGTAAGGTTGAGACTTCGCTGGGTATGGGTGCCGCTGTAACGTTCGTAATGGCTATCACGGCTGTTGTGGCTTGGTCGCTGCAAAAGTATGTGCTCGCACCGCTCTGCATCGAGTATATGCAGACCATTGTCTTCATTTTGGTGATCGCTGCGTTGGTGCAGATGGTCGAGATCGTATTGAAGAAGATCAGCCCCGCACTCTATCAGGCGCTGGGTATCTTCCTTCCGCTGATCACGACCAACTGTGCAGTGCTGGGTGTGGCTATCCTGCTGGTTCAGGAGCAGTACAACCTGTTGCAGTCGGTTGTCTATTCGGTTTCGATCGCTCTGGGTTTTGGTTTGGCGTTGGTACTCTTCGCTGGTATCCGCGAGCGTTTGGAGTTGGAGGAGATGCCTGAGGTATTCCGTGGCACGCCCATCGCGCTGATCACGGCAGGTATTCTGGCAATGGCATTTATGGGTTTCTCGGGCTTGGTCTAATCCTCGCAAGAGATTCAATGATAACAGCGAGCCGTCCCACGTGGGCGGCTCGTGTTATATTATATAGATAGGTATGGCGCAGTGGCAAAAGATGTCCGAGGGTGGGGGCGTAGGTGTATCACTACAACTACCGGATTGTGCAAACAGAAAATATAACAAAAAGAGTGTATGTAAAACATATCAAAGATAAAAGAATTAGTTACCTTTACCCACCCTCGAACGCTAACCTTAGGGGCAACTATCGTGCCGAAATGTGCTATTCGATACTAAGAAAATAAATTAGTATATTTGTACGTTATTAGTAGAAAACCCACAATAAAATGAGAAGAATATTACTGATTTTGTCGTTATGTGTGTGGTCGGTGGCGGCTATGGCACAGAACGCGACAATCGCATCGATGGACGTGAATGAGCGTGTCGGGCAGGCAATGAATGCGAGCGATTGGTTTGAGTTGGCACAAATCTATGAGGCTGAGCGCGAGACGATTGACCCGTTTCTGAGGGTCTATGCCGAAAGTCTTTTGGCGACCTTCTTCGGGCGACCAGCTGAGGGCGCGATGGCTATCGAGCGTTTGGTCGAAACCTATGGCGAGTGGTTAGGCGGCAGCGTGGTGGGAATGTGTTTCTATTGGGGTGTCAATCAGACCCGAATGGGCGAGTACGGCATTGCGGCTGAGGGACTTGCGCGCGAGTTGGCGAAGTTGAAGGGGCGTGTGGCTGACGAATCGATCGAGCAGATGTTCGACTTCGTGAAGCAGTGGAGCGAGCTGGCGCAATTCGAGAACGTCAATGGCTTGGAACGCCCTGCTCAGGGTGATGTGCGCGTGCCGTTCCGCTTGGAGAGCCTGCACCCCGACAAGGATGATGCGCTGAGAATCTGTTTCGACGCTAAGTTCAATGGCGCGGCTCAGCAGGTCATCTTCGATACGGGTGCAGGCGTCAATGTGGTGAGCGAGGAGGCAGCCGAGCGATTGGGTTTGAAGATGTTGGATGCTGAGAGCACGGCGCAGGGTGTCGGTGGTGTGCAGCGCGGTCGCTATGCCGTTGCCGAGCGCGTGGAGTTGGGCAACGCAACGCTGCATAATGTGCCCTTCTATGTCATCTCGATGCGAACGGGTGTCGATTCGTTGGATCGTCGCTATATGGCTCAGTTGGAGGTAGTTATGGGTGCTGAAATGGTGCGCGCGATGGAGGAGGTGCATATCGATTTCGAACGTTCGGAACTCTTTTCACCGCGTGAACAGACGCTCGGTGGCGATGTGCGCCCGAATATGTACTCTGCGCCCTCGTTGTTCGAGGTCGAGTGCAAGATCAACGGTGAACGTCAGGTGGTTAGCATTGATACGGGAGCGACCAGCTCGAATCTCTCGGCTCAATATTTCGCCACGCACCGCGAGCAGGTGGAGCGCGAGGGACGTCTCGATACACTGCGCTCGGCAGGCGCGGGTGGTGTCAAAATTGAACAGGCATACGCGCTTCCTAATGTGCAAATAGCCTTTGGCGGTGCGACCCATACGTGGGAGAAGATGATGTGCTCAACTGAGAGCGATATCGTTTCGGGTGCGGGAAACATCGGTATGGACTGCCTTGCGAGCTTCTCACGTGTGGTGATCAATGTCCGTACAATGCGCCTTAGCGTCGAGGAGCGACGTTGATAGTGGAGCGGGGTGTGCGTTTTTCGCAAAAATGTACTATCTTTGCCCTTCGGAAAGAGTTATGAGCGATTACAGAAACATAAATATTCGCAACAAGCGCGCCACGTTCGACTACGAGATCATCGAGCAGTTCACCGCCGGCATTGTGTTGGTCGGTACGGAGATCAAGTCGATCCGATTGGGCAAGGCGTCGCTGACCGATTGCTATTGCTATTTCGATCGTGGCGAGTTGTATATTCGTGGTGTGAACATCAACGAGTACAAGTGGGGTACGTACAATAACCACATCCCCAAGCGCGACCGCAAACTGCTGCTCAATCGTCGCGAGTTGAACAAACTAGAAAAGGCGTTGCAGGACAAGGGTTTGACGGTCGTAGGTTTGCGTATGTTCATCAGCGACAAGGGCTATGCTAAGGTAGTGATCGGTTTGGCACGTGGTCGCAAGAACTACGATAAACGCGAGTATATTAAAGATAAGGATGCCCGCCGAGAGATGGATCGGGCAATGAAACGATAGGGAGAGTTATGAGTTTGATACTATGCATCGAGACGGGTACGGATGTGTGCTCAGTGGGACTGTCCGAGAATGGTCAGTTGGTTGCTTTGCGCGAGAGTTGTGGTCGCGACCACGCACGCAATGTGGCGGTCTATGTCGATGAACTATTGCGCGAGCGCGATATTGATGCCGATGAGATCGATGCTATTGCAGTAGGCAAGGGACCGGGATCGTACACCGGTCTGCGTATCGGTGTGTCGTTTGCCAAGGGTTTGTGCTACGGATTGTGCAAGCCGTTGATCGCCATCGGGTCGCTCGATGCGCTGGTTGAGGTGGCGCGCGAGGACGCTGAGGCGGGTATTGTCGACGTGGACGATTTCGAGCGAGCAACGCTCTGCCCGATGGTCGATGCGCGTCGTATGGAGGTCTATACCCAGCTCTTCAATGGTCGCGGTGAGGCGCAGGGCGAGGTTGAGGCAAAGGTGATCGACGAGCAGAGCTTTGCCGAGGAGATTGCTGCGGCTGAGGAGTTTGTGATCTTCGGCAATGGCGCGGCAAAGTGCGCAGGAACGCTCTCGGAGAAGGTGAAGTTGATCGACGTAGCACCCTCGGCACGTGGCTTGGCTCGCTTGGCTCAGGAGGCTTTGGAGGCAGGTCGTACGGAGGACATTGCCTATTTCGAACCCTTCTATTTGAAGAATTTTGTTGTAACCACATCGAAGAAAAAACTCTTTTAACGCTATGGGATATCAGGAGGAGAAACAGCGTCAGCTCGATTCGCGCTATATGCGTATGGCTCGCATCTGGGCCGAAAATTCATACTGCGTGCGCCGCAAGGTGGGTGCACTGATCGTCAAGGACAAAATGATCATTTCGGACGGTTATAATGGTACGCCGTCGGGTTTCGAGAATGTGTGCGAAGATGAAGCAGGCGTTACCAAACCCTATGTTCTGCACGCCGAGGCAAATGCCATCACTAAGGTGGCTAAGAGTGCAAATAATTGCGACGGCGCGACGCTCTACATCACCGCTGCACCCTGCATCGAGTGCTCGAAGCTGATCATTCAGGCGGGTATCCGTCGTGTGGTCTATGCCGATGCTTATCGCTCGGATGAGGGCTTGGCATTGCTTCGCCGTGTCGGTATCGAAACGGAGCAGGTAGCCGAGTAGAAGTGATAGATTGGAGCCGCGCTTCATTTAGTTGGGTCGGTTTTTATATTTGGAAACATCTGTGGATGAAACTATTGTTAATCTGCGGATGTTTTATTATATTTGTAGATAGATATTTCGATAAAACCATAGACTCAGTACATTATGAAGAAGTTGTTATTATCTCTTTTGGGGCTATTGGCGCCTGTGTGTATGTGGGCCCAAATGGATTTTTCTCCTGCGACGGCAAATGATCCGATCAAGTCCTCAGAGAATCAAGAGCGTGTCTATACCATCTTCGATAAATACAAAGATGTACTTATCGTAGTAAATGCTCCGTTGGAGATGGACGCAAAGAAGAAGACCAAGATGATTCTTTATGCCCTGCCCAATGGAAATGATATTGAATACACTGCCGGCAAAGCGCGCGCAAGCGAGGACGAAGATTTCCGTTACGGTGTACAGCACATAGCGGCTCAGACACGCTGGTTGAGAGAGAATAAGGATCAATATAACTATGTAACGGTCTATCTGCAAGCCTCGATGCGCTCGTGGGGTACGTGGCGACGTCTGCATCGAGATAATGGCATATCGGCAAAAGTTCTTCCTGCCATAATCCAAGATATGGCAGACCTCTACAAGCCTTACAATCCTTCGATTACGCTGAGTTCACATTCGGGAGGAGGATATTTCATATTCGAATACCTGCGTGTAGTGGATAAGGTAAATCCTCTTATCGAGCGCATCGCATTCCTGGATAGTACATACGGTTATGAAGAGGAGGACTATAAGGAGAAACTCACAACGTGGCTCAAAGATAAAAGACACTATCTAAATGTTACTTCGTATCAGGATAGTACCGTTATCTACAATGGCAAACCCCTAGTAAGCCCTACGGGAGGGACCTGGTGGCGTAGTCAAAAAATGCAACGGGATCTTGCCGAGAGATATAAATTTACGAAAGTGGAAGACGACACCTATCTTAACTTCTATGCAAATGATGGTCAGATAACTATAACCCTTGTGAAAAATCCCACAGGAGAGATCTATCACACCGTGCTGGTCGAAAAGAATGGATTTATTGATAGCGCTCTTTCGGGAACCAAAGAGTGGGGTAAAGGGTATCAATTCTGGGGCGAGAGGGTGTATGACCACCTCATAAAGAGCACTCCGATGATAAAACAACACTGATGATCGTGCAAACAAAAAAAGCACCCGTCTTTCGCAGGCGGGTGCTTTTGGTGTGTGTATAGGCGTTGCCTATCCGCAGTGGAAGTAGCGGCGAACGAGTTCGAGCATAGCCTCCTGATTGTCAGCGATGTCGCTACGCAGGGTCTTGTCGCCATACGCGCGCAACTTCTTGATAATGCCGTCGATCATTGCGGGCGAGAATACGTGGTGCTCCTCGAATACGGCACGCTGACGCTCCAAACAATCGGCCGAAGCCTCGCAACTATCGGGCAACTGAGCCAGATCCTTCAAGCGGTCAGCATTCTCCTTTTGGTGGATATTGACGTTTACGTAGGTCTTCTCGGCAACCTCCAAGGCGTTCTCCATCTCGAAACCGTGGCGGCACGCTACGGCCAAACCTGCGATCAGCTGATAGAGATCGGCCGAACCATCGGGCGATCGCATCTCAACGGTCTGTTTCTGCGTGGTGTCATAGTTGCTCAGAGGTTCCAACGGATTGGCAATCTGGCACATATCGCTCTTGGCTGCCCAGCCGAGCGGAACACGAACGAGAACCGAACGGTTACGGTCGCCCCAACATATATTGGTCGGAGCCTCCTGATGCGGAACAAGACGGAAATACGACGTGGGATTGGTGTTGCCAAAGGCGGTGATCGATGGTGCAAGCTCCATCATACCCGCGATGGCACGACGTGCCGTAGCCGATAGTACGCCACCGTCAAGCATCTGATTCTGACCATCTTTCACGATTCGCATATGGATATGCAGACCCGAACCTGCCTTGCCTGCGGTGATCTTCGGAGCGAAGGTAATGTCGTAGCCCATTTGGTAAGCCAGGTTGCGGATGATCCACTTAGCAATCATCAGCTGGTCGGCTGCATCCTCCGCTGCAACGGGCAGGAACTCGATCTCATTCTGCTCGTAGATCAGTCCATCGATGGTGAAGTTGCCCACCTCCGAGTGTCCATACTTGATCTGTCCGCCTGCTTGCGCGATGTAGGCCATGCAAGTTGTGCGGAACTCGTTGAACTTGGCGTAGGGTGCCGATTCGTGGTATCCCTTCTGGTCGGTTGCGGGGAATAGACCCTCATCGGGAGCGATGACGTAGTACTCCAATTCGCCCATTGCCTCGAACTGCATACCCGTTACCTCGTTGAAGGCACGGCACGCCTTGCGCAGGGTGTGCTCGGGTGAGCTTTCGAGTGGCTCGCCATCCTTGTTGAAGTAGGAGCAGAGCATCGAGATCGTCGGAATCTCGGCAAATGGATCGAGGAACGCTGTGCTGAAACGTGGCAGGACGTAGAGGTCGCTACTGCCCGCCTCGATGAACGGGAAGAGGCTCGGACCATCAACACGCTCGCCACAGGTGAGGATGGCGTCGAGGTATGCAGCATTGTTGATCACGAAGTTGAGAGTCTTCAATCGACCGTCTCCTGCGGGGTACATAAAATTGACCATACGCACGCCATTCTCGCGTATGTAGCGCACGATATCGGCTTTGGTAAACTCCTTTGCGGGCTTACCCAAGTAGGCAACCACCTTGTTAGGGGTGAGCTCTAATTGATTGTTCATAGGCTTATGTTTTGTTTGTATTTGATTCGTTCAAAATAGCACTTACTACAAAGGTATGGTTTTCTCAGCAAATTCGCAACCAAACAGGTGCGGATTTTCTCGTTTTTTGCCCAAACAACAACGACGACCATCGATTGATAGTCGCCACTGAGTTTGATTATCGTTATGTGATGATGGCTCGGTTTAGTGGCGCTCGCCATTTTTGGGGAGCGCCTTGTTGAGCAATATGCAACCGAGAGCGGCCGAGATTACTGATCCTAATAGGACACCTAACTTTGCCTGCCCGAGTAGTGTAGCCCCCTCAGCCCCCAAACCAGCATAGGAGAGATCGGCAATGAACATTGATACCGTAAAGCCGATGCCGCACACCACGCAGACGCTTGCAAAGGCTCTCCACGATGCCCCTGCGGGCAATGATACGATGCCTAAGCGTACTGCCAGCCACGAGAACGAGAAGACACCGAAGAATTTGCCTACGACCAAGCCGAGGATCACGGCCAAACTTACGCCCGAAAATAACGCTCCGAAGCTCATTTGCGACAGGTCGATGCCTGCATTAGCAAAGGCAAACAACGGAATGATCAGATAGTTGATGGGTGTATGCAGCAGATCTTCGAGGTCTTGCAAGGGGCTGATCATCTTGTCTGCCGCCGATTCGATACTTTTGAGCGTATGTATCTGGTCGTTGGTCAGTACGATGGTCTTGTGTTGCTGGCTGACCTCAATTACGGGGAACTTATTGACATTGTTTCTGATGCGTTCGAGGTAGCGTCCCGTACCCTTTTTGAGTGTGGCGGGGATGCAGAATGCGACGATCACACCCGCAATGGTGGCGTGGATGCCCGAGTTGAGCATAACATACCAAAGCACTAAACCAGCCGAAACGTAGAACGATTTTCGACGCACATTCATCATATTTCCGATGACCATAATGGCAACACATAGTGCTGAGAGTGTGATGAATAGCAGATTGATATCCGATGAGTAGAAGAGTGCGATGACGATGATGCCTCCGAGGTCGTCAGCAACGGCAAGAGCTGCCAAAAAGACCTTCAATCCGATGGGAACTCTCGATTTGAAAACCGATAACACTCCCAGCGAGAATGCGATATCGGTTGCCATCGGTATTGCCAGACCTCGCTGCATTGCCACCTCATTAGGGCAGATCAGATAGAAGATCAAGACGGGTATGAGCATACCTCCGCCCGCACCGATGATCGGCAACAGTGCCTTATCCATCGAGGATAGCTCGCCCACCTTAATCTCGCGTTTGATTTCAAGACCCACCGACAGGAAGAAGATTGCCATCAGAAAATCGTTGATCATCTGTCCGAGGGTAATGGCGTGTCCTCCGTGGCTGAAAAAGTTGAATTCGCCGATCGATAGGCTCATCGGCAGTTGCCATAGTGAGAAATACCACTCCTTGATGACGGGAATATTGGCACAGATCAGTGCGAGGATGGTGAAGAATATCAAAACAACGCTTGCCGAAGCGTGTCGTTTGAACTTACTTAAAAAACTGTAATTCATAGCCTTGTATTGGTTTGAATATGTAATGAAACGAAAAAAGGGAAGAGCGTGAACTCTTCCCTCCTCAGAGCTGTTGACGAGGCTTGAACTCGTGACCTCTTCCTTACCAAGGAAGTGCTCTACCACTGAGCTACAACAGCATTAACTCCGTTTAGGTGCGCAAAAGTAGGCAGGAATTTCCAATCTACCAAACTTTTTGCAAAGAATTTTACGCTTTTTGTCGATATTTTTTTGGTGCAGAGTGCTTTTGAGAGCGTAAATTGGTTGTAATGAGTGTGATAGAATAGTTATGATAAAATTCTCAATCAATGCGATTTTTTTGCTCTCGCTTGTTGCTCGATTGGCCTCAATGGGTAATGTTGTGGTCGGGTGTGATTTTTTGGCGAATTGTAATGGCTACTTGCGGAAGATTTTGTATCTTTGCTTAATTATAGTAAATGGATTATTTCGATCAATGATGAGATTTGCAATATTGCTTTTGTCGTTGGCGGTGCTCTTTTCGTGTGGAGGGCGCGCCAGCAATGCAACAGTGGCGTCAAGTGAGCTTGCTCGACCGGCAATCATAACGCCCAAAAATTATAATTACGTCATCCGAAACGTCTATCCTCACGCACGTACGTCATACACACAGGGTCTGTTCTGGTACGATGGCACGCTGTGGGAGAGCACGGGAGAGTATGGACGCTCGACGATGCGACGTGTCGAGTTGGAGAGTGGTCGAGCGATCAAGTCGGTCGGTCTGCCCAAGCGTGAGTTTGGCGAGGGTGCAGTGCTGCTGGATAGTGTCATCTACCAGATCACTTGGCGCGAGGGGGTGGCTCATCTCTACGATGTGCCGAGTCTCAAAGAGCGCAAGACGATCAACTATTCGGGCGAGGGCTGGGGCATTGCGACCGATGGCGAATGGCTCTATATGAGCGATGGAACCGAAAAGATCTACAAACTCGATCCGACGACCTTCAAGCGAGTATCGACCATCGTGGTAACGTTCAAGGGGCAGCCTCTGAGCCTGATCAACGAGATGGAGTGGATCGACGGCAAGCTCTGGGCAAATGTTTATCTGACCGAAAGCATTGTGGTGATCGATCCTACATCGGGACAGGTTGAGGGTGTGCTGGATCTGATGGGATTGCTCTCGGAGTCGGATATGGACGTTAAGACCGATGTGTTGAACGGTATTGCATACGATGGGGCGACGGGACGAATATTCATTACGGGCAAGAATTGGCCCAAATTGTTTGAAATCGAAGTGTTTAAGTAATCAAAATGAAGAGTAAATCATATATCGAAAAGCTGCTTACTGAGCGCATACTGCTGTTGGATGGCGGTATGGGTACGATGGTGCAGCGATATGGACTTTCGGAAGAGGATTATCGCGGTGAGCGTTTTGCCGAGTGGACGACAGCGGTCAAGGGTTGCAACGACCTGTTGGTGCTGACGCGCCCCGAGGTGATTGCCGAGATTCACGACGCATATTATAAGGCGGGTGCCGATATTGTTTCGACGTGTAGTTTCAATGCCAATGCGGTGTCGATGGCGGACTATGGTTTGCAGGAGTACGTGGCAGAATTGAATCGTGCGGCGGCGCAGGTGGCACGCGAGGTGGCTGATCGCTATACGGTAGCAAATCCCTTGAAACCACGTTTGGTGGCAGGTTCGATGGGACCAACGAATCGCACGGCATCGGTTTCGGCCGATGTGAATAATCCCGCTGCACGCGAGGTTACTTTCGAAGAGTTGGCGGCGACCTATGAGGTGCAAGCGCGAGCTTTGATCGAGGGTGGTGCCGACTTGTTATTGCTCGAAACGGTCTTTGATACCCTCAATGCTAAGGCGGCGATCTATGCCATTAAACAGCTCGGCGAGGAGCTGGGTGCGGAGATTCCGTTGATGATCTCGTGCACGTTAGCTGATGCGAGTGGTCGCACGCTGACAGGACAGACGGTTGAGGCGTTCTATGCCTCGGTGGCTTACGCCGAGCCGCTGACGATGGGTCTGAATTGTGCCTATGGAGCACGTCAGATGTTGCCCTACTTGGAGCGATTGGCCGAGGTGAGCGAGTGTGGTATGTCGGCACACCCCAATGCTGGTCTGCCCAATGTTATGGGTGGCTACGACGAGACCCCTGCGATGTTTGCACGCGATGTCGAGGAGTATCTGCATCGAGGATTAATCAATATCGTGGGCGGCTGTTGCGGAACGACGCCCGAGCATATTTTCGAACTTTCGAAGATCGTTGGTCGCTATGCACCACGCCCGAAGCGCGCAAAGGCTCACATCTGCACGCTGAGTGGCTTGGAGCAGCTGCGTGTGGTGCCCGAGGCGAACTTTATCAACGTGGGCGAGCGAACCAATGTGGCGGGCTCGGCTAAGTTTGCGCGTCTGGTACGCGAGGGTAACTTCGACGAGGCTATGTCGGTGGCGCGTGCGCAGGTTGAGGCTGGTGCGCAGGTGATCGATGTGTGTATGGACGACGGAATGATCGACGCCGAGCAGGCGATGTGCCACTTCTTGAATCTAGCGGCAACCGAGCCGGAGATCGCTCGTGTGCCGGTGATGATTGACTCGTCGAAATGGGAGGTGCTGACTGCGGGTCTGCGTTGCACGCAGGGTAAGTGCGTGGTAAATTCGATCTCGCTCAAAGAGGGTGAGGCGAAGTTGCGTGAGCAGGCACGTGAGCTGCGTCGCTTTGGAGCGGCAGCGGTTGTGATGCTGTTCGATGAGCGTGGTCAGGCTGATACCTACAAGCGTAAGGTTGAGGTTGCCGAGCGAGCATATAGGATATTGACTGAGGAGGGTTTCCCTGCCGAAGATATAATTTTCGATCCCAATATTTTGGCGGTGGCGACGGGCATCGAGGAGCACGACCGCTATGGAATTGATTTCATCGAGGCTACACGCTGGATCAAGCAGAATCTGCCCCACGCCAAGGTGAGTGGCGGCGTGTCGAATCTCTCGTTTGCGTTTCGTGGCAACAATGCGGTGCGTGAGGCTATGCACTCGGTGTTCTTATACCACGCGCGTCAGGCGGGTATGGATATGGGCATTGTAAATCCAGCGATGTTGCAGATCTACGAGTCGATCGAGCCTACGTTGTTGGAGCGTGTCGAGGACGTGGTGCTGGCACGACGTGCCGACGCAGCCGAGCGACTGACCGAGTTGGCAACCAATCTGAAACAGCAGGCAACAACCTCTACTTCGGCTGCCGAACAGTGGCGTGAGGGTGCGCTCTCGGAGCGCATCGAGTGGGCAATGATGAAGGGTGTAACCGAGCACATCGAGGTCGATGCTATGGAGGGTTATAATGCTCTTGGGTCGCCATTAGCAGTTATCGATCAGTTGCTTATGCCCGCGATGGAACACGTTGGACGACTATTTGGCGAGGGCAAGATGTTCTTGCCGCAGGTGGTCAAGAGTGCCCGCGTGATGAAACGTGCGGTGGGAGTGTTGATGCCCTACATCGAGCAGGGAGCGAGTGCTGGTGCGTCGGCAGGCAAGTTTGTGATGGCAACGGTCAAGGGTGATGTTCACGATATTGGCAAGAATATCGTTTCGGTCGTGGTGGCTTGCAATGGTTTCGAAGTTAAGGACTTGGGAGTGATGGTCGATGCCCCGAAGATTGTCGATGAGGCAGTTGCGTGGGGAGCAGATGCCATTGGTTTGAGTGGATTGATCACCCCGTCGCTCGATGAGATGATTCGCGTTCTGCGTGAGTTGGAGGCGCGAGGTGAGCAGATACCCGTCATCGTGGGCGGTGCGACGACCTCGGCAGTCCATACGGCGGTAAAGATGGCTACGGAGTATTCGGGCGTGGTGATTCACTCGCGCGATGCGTCGGACAATGCGCGAATCTTGTACCGTTTGATGGGCGAGGGACGTGAGGAGTATCTGGCAGAAGTAGCCACCGAGCAGCAGCGACTGCGTGAGGAGTTCGAACGCGAACAGAGTCTGCGTAACCTTGTGCAGTTGAAGGAGGCACGCCGAAAGGCTCACCGCAAGGGCGTCGAGGAGATCGTTCCTGCGGTACATAAGGGGCGTCTGGTTTTCCACGATATGAAGATTGAGCAGGTCGAGGAGATGATCGATTGGAACTTCTTCTTCCCTGCGTGGGGTTTGAAGGGTCGCTATCCCGAAATTTTCGACCATCCACGCTATGGCGAGGAGGCTCGCAAGCTCTTCGACGATGCACAGAAGTTGCTGGCGAAGATCAAGGAGGAGAATCTGCTACGCTTGCAGGGTGTTGTAGGTCTGTTCGAGGCGGTGAGCGAGGGCGACGATATCGTCATTACCGATCCTAAGGGGCGTCGAGTGCGTATGGCGCAGTTGCGTAGCCAGACATCCGACGAACGAGGCGAGTGTCTATCGTTGGCTGATTATGTGATTTCGGCTAAGACGGGTGCGAAGGATCATATCGCGCTGTTTGCGCTGTCGGCCGGTGCTGGTTTGAAAGATCTGACCGATAAGTATCGCTCGGAGGGTGATGACTATAATGCAATGTTGGCTAAACTGTTGGCAGACCGTCTGACCGAAGCGATGGCTGAGGTGGTACACCTGTTTGTGCGTCGCGAGATGTGGGGCTACGAGTCGTGCTCGGAGCAACCCGACCCGAAGGCGATCATCGCAGGCGAGTATCAGGGTCTGCGAATGGCGTTCGGCTATCCCGCAACGCCCGATCACTCGCTGAAACGTGAGGCTTTCGACCTGCTTAACGCCCAATTGATGACCGAAATGCGCCTGACCGAGAACTTTATGATCGATCCTGCCGAGGCTCTGTGTGGTATGATGGTGGCTGACGAGGCGGCGCGCTATTTTGCAGTTGGTGCAATTGACGAGGAACAGTTGAAGGATTACGCCAAGCGTCGCAACTTTACCAAAGAGCAGATGAGAAAAATTCTACCTAAGAACATATAACAATGAGAGTTATAGATATAATTCGTCAAGCCGAGACCAACCGTGCGCCTCGATTTACCATAGAGTTGTTGCCTCCATTGAAGGGCGACGGCACGCAGGGGGTATTCTCGGCTATTGATACGCTGGTCGAGTATGGACCTGCGTATATTAATGTAACGTTTCAGCGCGAGGATGAGAAGCTTGTTGAGCGTGAGGATGGTCTGTGGGAGCGTCGTGTAACGCGCCGTCGTCCGGGTACGGTCGGGATCTCGGCTGCAATTATGAAACGCTATGGCATTGAGGCTGTTCCGCATCTGATTTGTGGAGGATTATCGCGTTACGATATCGAGGATGCACTGATCGATATGGACTTTTTGGGCATCGAGAATGTGCTGGCACTGCGTGGCGATAGCCGCCGCACAGAGCGACGATTTGCCCCTCATCCCGATGGCCACGCCTATGCTGATGGATTGGTGCGTCAGATTGCGGCTATGAATCGTGGTGAGTTTGTCGATGGAGAGGTTGAGGTGTGCCACAATTCGAAGTTCTGTATCGGTGTGGCTGGCTATCCCGAAAAGCACTCTGAGGCTCCGAATATGGCTACTGATATCGACAACCTACGTCGCAAGATCGATGCCGGAGCTGAGTATATCGTTACGCAGATGTGCTTTGATAATCAGCGAATTTTCGAATTCATCGAGCGTTGTCGTGCGGCTGGTATCACAGTGCCCATTGTGCCTGGTTTGAAACCCTTTACCACAAAATCGCAGTTGACCGTTCTGCCTCAGACTTTCCACGTCGATCTGCCCGAGGAATTGGTCAAGGCGGTTTCGGCTTGCGAGGATAACCGTGCGGTCAAGCAGGTTGGTATTGAGTGGGCTACGATGCAGGTGCGAGAGTTGAAGGCGGCAGGTCTGCCTGTGATCCATTTCTATACGATGAGCCGTACGGATAATGTTGCTCAGATTGTGAAAAATGTATTCTAAAACCCCATAAAGCTATGGCAAAGAGAGAGAAAAGGAACCATCAGAGTTCGTCGGTTGTCGAGCGCGATCGCTCGTCGATCATTATGCACGTGCTTACGGCAATGCCCGGGCACAAATTCTCATTCAAGGAGTTGGCCGCAGTTTCGGGCGGTGCCGACCGCGACGGACGCTATGCTACGCGCGATGTGCTCGAACGCTTGGTAGGCGAGGGGGTTGTCGAGCAGTGCACGGGGCAGAAATTCCGCTTAGCGGGAGGATCGATGCCCACGTATGAGGGTGTGGCCGACCTGGTTTCATCGGGTGCAGTCTATGTTGCGGTTGAGGGTATCGAGGATGACATTTATGTTCATCGTCGCAATACGAGCAATGCGCTCGACGGCGATCGCGTGCGCGTAGCCGTAACACGTAAGAGCCGTACGGGACAGCTCGAAGGTGAGATTACGGAGATCATCGAGCGCAATCCGAAGGGTTATGTCGGCACGGCGCAAGTGATGGATCATCAGATATTTATCAAGGTCGATTCGCGCAAGGTGCCGATGGATATCTACTGCTCGAAGCGCGAGTATCCCGACCTGCGTGATGGCGAGAAAGTTGTGGTACATATTGTCGATTGGACCGATGGAAGCAAGTGCCCGCAGGGTCGCATCAGCGATGTGCTGGGTATGAGTGGCGACAACGATAGCGAGATGCACGCTATTCTGGCGGAGTACGACCTGCCCTATAAGTTCGACCAGCGAGTACTCCAAGCTGCTGATGAGATCAAGGGCGAGATCACGGCTCAGGACTATGCCGAGCGTCGCGACTTCCGCGATGTTACGACCTTCACGATTGATCCCGCCGATGCTAAGGACTTCGACGATGCGCTGTCGATCCGCAAATTGACCGAGGGTCGCTGGGAGATAGGTGTGCATATAGCCGATGTTACTCACTATGTTCGTCCGAACGATATTGTTGATAATGAGGCTGTTGAGCGTGGTACGTCGGTCTATCTGGTCGATCGTACGGTGCCGATGTTGCCCGAACGTCTGTCGAATGAGCTCTGCTCGTTGCGTCCTCACGAGGAGAAGTTGTGTTTCTCGGCGGTATTTGAGTTGGACGAGGAGCTGACGATCCACAACGAGTGGTTTGGTCGCACGGTGATCTACTCGGATCGTCGATTTGCATACGAGGAGGCGCAGGAGATCATCGAGGGTGCAGAGGGCGATTTGAAGGAGGAGATTCTGACGCTCAACCGTTTGGCGCAGAAGATGCGTGCCGAGCGTTTCCGCGCGGGTGCGATCGGTTTTTCGCGCAAGGAGGCTAAGTTTCACCTCGACGAGAAGGGCCGTCCGACGGGTGTCTATTTCAAGGAGCAGAAGGAGGCAAATCAGCTGATCGAGGAGTTTATGCTGTTGGCTAACCGTCGTGTGGCGGAGTTCATTGGTCGCCAGCGAGGTCGTCAGCGCACGATGGTCTATCGAGTTCACGATGAGCCGAATAGTGATAAGTTGATCCGTTTCCAGAGTTTCATTCTGCGCTTTGGCTACTACTTCCGCGCCGACAAGGGCAAGGCTGTGGCTAAGGCAATGAACCGACTGATGGATAAGATCCGTGGCAAAGTTGAGGAGAA
>JAZOMS010000207.1:0-8812 GCA_045654145.1 Alistipes sp.
CATTCCTCGCTGGCAAAATTGACTTGGCTCAGGCAGAGGGAGTTGCCGATATGATCGCCTCGACCGATCACGCTACTCACCGCTTGGCTCTCAATCAGATGCGAGGTGGTTTTTCGAGCGAGTTGCGTGGGCTGCGCGACGAGTTGCTCCGCCTGAGCACCCTGCTCGAATTGGAGTTGGATTTTGCCGAGGAGGAGGTCGAATTTGCCGACCGCACCACCCTCCAACAGATAATGGGCACGATCGATACCCATTTGGCACATCTGGTCGATTCATTCTCATTGGGCAACGCTCTGAAAGAGGGTATTGCAACGACCATCGTCGGAGCACCTAATGCGGGCAAATCAACCCTGCTCAACCGCCTGCTCAACGAGGAGCGAGCAATGGTTTCAGAGATCGCAGGCACCACACGCGACTCAATCGAGGAGTCGATCGTAATCGCTGGGCGACGTTTCCGAGTGATTGATACGGCAGGCATCCGCACCACTGACGACCGTTTGGAGCAGATGGGCATTGAGCGAACCTTCGCATCGTTGCGCCGAGCAACGGTCGTAATGCTGGTCTGCGACTGCTCAATGTGGAGCGAGCACGAAGATGTTCGCGATGCTGCGGAGATAATCCGCCACACAATTTCCAAGCTGGGACTCTCGGATGATCAATCATTTATAACCATATTAAACAAGTGTGATCGCGTCAGCAAGGCATTTGTATCGACATTACAGAGCGAGCTCTCGGGCAAGGTCATAGCGATCTCGGCACGCACAGGCGAGGGCATCGATAAGGTGGTGATGGAGCTCACGCACATCGCCGAGGCAATGACGGCCGAGGCGGGCGATACGGTGGTAACGTCGGCACGCCACTATGAGGCGCTGAGCAATGCACGCTGGGCCTTGGGTCGCGCTTTGGCGGGAATGGATAGTGGTCTGCCGAGCGATTTGTTGAGCGAGGAGATCCGCCAAGTGATCTATTACCTCGGCACCATCACAGGCGAAATCACCACTGACGAAATCCTCGGTCAAATCTTCTCAAAATTCTGCATCGGCAAGTAGAGCTACTTGGCTATACGTCGGTTGATCAGGAGCACTATTGGGTGGCGGAGGGTGGTGTTATGCGGTATGTTTTCTGAGCGTGAACTCGAATCGCAGACCTCCATTTGGGCGATTAGTCGCAGTAATTACACCTCCGTGGAACTGAACTGCGTGTTTGACAATCGCAAGCCCAAGTCCTGTGCCTCCCTTTTGGCGCGAGCGTCCCTTATCCACTCGATAGAATCGCTCGAAGAGGCGTGATAGCTGTTCGGTCTGTACCCCCTTACCATCATCCTCAAAACGGATTCGACACTGCTCCTTGCTGTTTTCGAGCAGTGTGATATAGATATTTTTCCCCTCCGAGTAAGCTATTCCATTCTCTGTCAGATTGCTAAATATTGAACCTATCAATGAGGTGTTTCCTTCGATGACCACCTCTTCGATAAAATCGACGTGAAGCGTAAAACGCTCCTCCTCGGGCATCACCTCCAACTCTTTGGCGATCTCCTCAATTATATGATTCACGACAACACACTCTCTGTTAATCAGTTGTCCGCCATCTTCCATTCGGGTAATCAGCGACACATCGCTCAGCAAACGTCGCAGACGCTCGTTGTGCGTATAGCAACGCTCGATGAGCTCTTGTCGCTTCTCATCGCTCAAACTAATGCCCGAGAGCAGTGTTTCAAGACAAACCTGAATTGAGGCAACGGGGGTCTTCAACTCGTGGTTGATATTGTTCGTAAGTTGTCGTTTCAGTCGATTCTTCTCCTGCTCGGCCTCGAAGCGATTGACCCGTTCGATATCCTTGCCGAGTTTACGAGTGGTGAAATAGGCCAACAGACTCATAACGAGGCTAATCGAGATCATCACCAATAGAAATGACCAATCGGCTTTGAGCAGATCTCGGAGTGTATTCGAATAAGGGATCGCCGTACGAACAACAACCTTTTCGCCTCGTGTAGCCGAGTAGAAATACTCTCGTCCATCGCTCGTCGATTGTCGTCCGATATGATACCCCTTGCCTACCTTCAAGGCCTTTGCCACCTCGGGGCGTTTGCGGTGGTTGTCGAGCGAGTCGATCGGGATGGTATTGTCATAGACCACTCTGCCCGAGAGTGCAATGATCGAGATGCGCAGGTCATCGAAAGGCTTCTCCTGTGATGCGACACACTCCTCGTAGGATTCGCCCTGCTCAGCCATCACGAGCAGATGACGGTTGTATTGTTGCAGCTGAGCACTCAGAAATTCCGATTTATACTCCTTCTCGCGCAGATACTGGAAGCCAATGAAGTAGAGTATTATTGCCCACAAGAGAGCGGTGAACTGCCAAAAGAGTTGACGATGAGAGGATAGTTTAGTCGCGGAAGCCATAGCCAAAACCTGAACGAGTTACAATGTACGAACCATACTCACCGATCTTTGAGCGCAGACGTGTGATATTCACATCAATCGTGCGGTCCAGCACCACCACTTCGTCGCTCCACACGCGACTCAAAATCTGTTCGCGCGAGCAGATCTTTCCACGATGCGACACCAGATACACCAGCAATTCAAACTCTTTGCGCGCGAGTTTCACCTCTTCGCCATCGACCGTGCAACGCTTGAATTCGAGGTCGAGCATCAGACCCTCAACCTGCAACACATTGGGTTTATCGACAGATGCACCCGCCACCTTATGCGCCGATGTACGACGCAGAACGCTCTTTACTCGTGCAATAACATTGCGGATGGTATAGGGCTTCATAATGTAGTCATCAGCACCGAGGTTCAGCCCCATTATCATATCATCCTCCGTGTCGCGAGCCGTGCAGAATATAATAGGTATATCGGCTGTTGCCACATCGGCTTTGAGGATCTTGGCCATCTTGATGCCGCTAATCTCGCCCATCATAATATCGAGCAGGATCAACGAATAGATCGGCAAATCGTAGGCCAATGCCTGCTCGGCACTGAATGCAATATCCACGTCATAGCCCTCATTTTCGAGATTGAGTTTCAGTACCTCACACAGGGTCTCCTCGTCATCCACTATCAATATGCGGTTTGTCGCCATACCTTTTTTCGAAATTATTACAATGACAAAGTTATAGAGAATTGTCGAGTCGTGAAACACCCCCGGCGATATTTAACGAAAATGTAATAATTTACCACGCTTGCGCACCTTTTCACGAAAGGCTAACGATTTTGTAACAATTTTGTAATATTTTTGTCGTTACTTTGCACTCGGAAAAAATTATCTAACATATTTTATGGGAATATTGCAAATATTTACGTTGCTGGGAGCATTGGGAATGTTCCTCTACGGTATGAACTTAATGAGTTCGGGATTGCAAAAAGCTGCGGGCGAACGCCTCAGAAGCTTTTTGGCAGCTATGACATCAAACCCGCTGAAAGGCGTACTGACTGGTTTGGGTATAACCTCCATTATCCAATCATCGTCGGCTACGACGGTGATGGTCGTGAGCTTCGTCAATGCCGGACTGCTCACTTTGGCGCAGGCCATTGGCGTCATTATGGGTGCCAACATTGGTACGACCATAACGGCTTGGTTGGTGTCGTGGTTGGGTTTCAAGGCCGACATTTCGATTCTTGCCGTACCCTTTATGCTTTTCGGTTTCCTCTTTTCGAATTCGAAAAAGGATCAGCGTAAGAACATCGGTGAACTGATCGTAGGTTTCTCGCTACTCTTCTTGGGTCTGTCGTTTATGAAGGAGTCGGTGCCCGATCTGCGTGAGACTCCGCAGGTGCTGGAATTTGTCCGCGCTTGGTCTTCGCACGGCTTTGGCTCGGTGCTGTTGTTCCTTGTCTTTGGTACCGCACTGACACTCGTATTGCAGTCTTCGTCGGCAACGATGGCGATCACGCTCATTATGCTCAGTATGGGTTGGATCCCGTTCAATATGGCGTGCGCAATGGTGCTCGGCGAGAACATCGGTACGACCATCACTGCCAACATCGCCGCATCGGTCGGTAACACTCAGGCAAAGCGTGCCGCAATGTCGCACACCATATTCAACGTATTCGGTGTCATCTGGGCATTGATTCTCTACAAGCCCTTCTTGCAGTTGGTTGGTTTGATCACAGAGAATCTGTTTGGTCTGCCCAACCCCGCAGCCGATACCTTTGCAGTTAGCGATGCGAACTCGGCAGAGGGTACTGCCGCGCTGTATGGTCTGTCGATGTTGCACACGCTATTCAATCTGACCAACACCTTGCTGTTGGTTTGGTTTACCAAACAGATTGCTCAGGCTGTGAGCTGGATTATCCCCGCACCCAAAAATCAGGAGAAGGAGGTTTCTCGCCTCAAATATATCTCGGCAGGACATCTCGCAACCCCCGAATTGTCGGTCGAGCTTGCATTTAAGGAGATTATCCACTTCGCCAAAATCTCGAAGAATGGTGCTATCTATGCTCAGAATGCAATCAACGAGGCCGATTCGGACAAGTTCGAGGAGCTACGAGGCAAGCTCGTGAAGTATGAGGAGATCTCAGACCGCATCGAATTTGAGATCGCATCATTCCTCAATGGCGTATCGGCCGAGGAGATTAGCGAGAGCACGTCGATCAAGATCAAGTCGATGTATAAGATTATCGGCGAGTTGGAGTCGTTGGGCGATTCGGGCGAGGCTATCAGCCGTATCTTGTCGAGAAAGAATATCCACAAGAAACATTTTGACGCTGAGGCGATCAAGAACCTCAACCTGATGGCCAATGCCGTAGGCGATGCTTACGATATAATGATTGAGAATCTGATTGCTGCTCATCAGGGCGAACTCGCTGACATCTCAAATGCTTACGGAGCGGAGGATCGCTTGAATGCTTTGAGAAACAACTTGCGTGAGGCTGTCATCGAGGATATCGAGAACAATGACAACAACTACCATACGAGCGTTTACTATATGGATATTGTAAATGCGTATGAGCAGATGGGCGACTTTATGATCAATATCTCGCAAGACCTCGAACGTGGATTCATCCATAAATAACCTACTTACCAAATAAGATGAAGAGACGAGTTATCAGATACACATTTGCAGCTATCTGCCTCGTAATCGCAACAATCGGGACCGCTAATGCTCAACGCGTTAGCGGTTCTGATCTAACGATTGCGGCGCAGGGTTGGTATGGTTTCGACATCGAGCGAAGCCGCCCCAACCTTACCTCGTACGGCTATATGAACTACGAGGCGGCCTTTGGCATTCAGACCAAACCCGAAAACAAGAACCCCTACGCCGAGGCCTTCGGTTTCCCGCTGATCGACATCGGAGTTTCGGTTGCTCGCGCTGGCAACTTCAAGTTCAGCGACCAGACTCACTTCCCAAATCTCTACTCGGTCTATGGTTCGTTCGAACGATCGATCCTCCGCAAAGAGCACTTCTCGGCTGGTTACCTGCTGAACTTCGGTGCTACATACAACCCCGTCAAGTATGACCCCGTGAACAATCCGGGTAACAATTGGCTCAGCTCGCCCTTTATGGCCTACTTCGGTGCAGGCGTTTTCGGCAAGGTACACATCGGCAAGCGCTGGGAGGCGGGTGCCAACTTTATGTTCCGCCACTTCTCGAACGGACGTCTGAGTCTTCCCAACGAGGCACTGAATGGTATGGGTGTCGGAGTCTTTGCACGCTACCGAATGAGCGACTACGACCACAAGAAATACACCAAGAAGTACAACTTCGAGCGTGATTGGGAGAAGGGTATGCAGTATATGATCGTCGTGGGTGGTGGCGTACACACCTGTATGGCCGAATGGAATGCCTACGTGGAGAGCGAACCCAACCCCGTCAAGAAGGCTGAACAGGCATCGAAACTCAAAGCGCATCCCAAGTTCTCGCTCAGTTTCGATGCACTCTATCGCTACTCGATGCGCTACGCAACGGGACTTGGCGTCGATATGTTCTACTCGTCGAATATGAAATCATTGGAGGCGGCCGACCGAGTGTTCTATGGCAATGAGGCAGTGGACAACAGCCCTGGTTACAACCCGCTATCGGTTGGTCTTGCGGTGGTGCAGGAGGTCTATTGGGGCAACTTTGCGGTACACGTGGCCGTGGGTGCCTACCCCTATCGTCATAAGGGAGTGAATGGTCCCGAAGCAAAGGCTGCTGGCGACCGCGAGCGAGGTTGGCACTATGAGAAGGCGGGCATACGCTACTACTTCCCCAAGCTGGGCGATACGTTTGTCGGCTTTGCCATCAAATCACATAGTATCAAAGCCGAATACTTGGAATTTTCGATCGGTGTAAGATTATAGGCCGATCCACCAATAGCCCCAAAAAGGCTGCTCAACCGCAATGGTTGAGCAGCCTTTTTTTGCATCCCAATGGTCAGTTACACATTGCGTAGCACTACGGCGCGACCAGCCCAGACCATCGCCAGACCGAGTACCAGACTCAGCACCGTATAGAGTGCGAAATAGAGGTACTGGCGTTGTTCGATAAGCGACAGCATATCGTGCGAAAATGAGGAGAAGGTGGTGAATCCACCACAGAACCCCGTAATCAGCAGAGCATTCATCGCACTGGTAATGAGCGAGGTACGCTCGGCAGCCCCAAACAGCACTCCGATCACAAAGCTACCTACAACATTCACCACAAGTGTCGCCCACGGGAACACTGCCGCACCAAGAGCCGTACAGAGTCGTCCCGTTAGAAATCGCAGACAGGTGCCCAAGAAGCCGCCCGTACCTGCCAAAAGCATCATTTTTATCATAGTTCGAAATTTTGTTCAACTCTCTCACCGAACAAAATTAATACCGCAATTGTAAATCACCAAATCTGCTGGCACACTCTTTGCCCTGCAATGGGTCAAACAAGGCACATAATCTTAAAACTTTTCAATTATGCATTTAACACCAAAAGAGATTGACAAACTGCTCTTGCTGTCGCTCGGTGCGATTGCGGAACGTCGCAAAGAGCGAGGACTGAAACTCAACCACCCCGAAGCGGTCGCCTACATCACCTCGGCGGCATTGGAGGGTGCTCGCGAAGGCAAAACCGTCGAGGAGGTGATGACCCTTGCCGCGGGCGTACTGACACGCAACGATGTGATGGAGGGGGTGGCCGATATGATCGATCTATTGCAGGTCGAGGCGGTCTTCACCGATGGTTCACGTCTGGTAAGTATCCATAAACCTATTAAATAGAAACAAGCTATGGCAACAACTAAAAATAGTTCGACCCCGCTCGCTCGACTCTATGGTGCGGGTGCTGGGTTCGCTCCCGATGCACCCACTCCGATCGGGGGCGTGGTGCTCCGCAGCGAGGCGATCGAGTACAACATAGGGCGCAGGGCAACGACACTCAAAGTGCGCAACACGGGTGATCGACCCATTCAGATCGGCTCTCATTTCCACTTTTTCGAGGTCAACCGCTACTTGGAGTTCGACCGCGAGGCAGCCTTTGGTACTCACCTCAACATACCTGCCACGACGGCCATTCGTTTCGAGCCGGGCGACGAGCGCGAAGTTGAGGTCGTACCCTTTGCAGGCAAACAGCGCATCATCGGCTTCAACTCACTCGTAATGGGTTATGCAGGCACAGAGGACGACCCCGTATATTATCCCACGCGCATCGCCGCCATCACACGTATGCACCAACAAGGTTTCGCCTGCTGCTGCAACAATCGTAAACAATCAAAAACCGAATAACGAACTATGGCAAAAATTTCACGTCAAGAGTATAATAATCTTTTCGGCCCAACCATCGGCGATAAGATCCGTCTGGGCGATAGCGACCTCTATGTCGAGATCGAGCGCGACCTGCGCACCTATGGCGACGAAGCGGTCTATGGTGGAGGCAAGACCATTCGCGATGGTATGGGTCTGGCGAACACGATCACCTCGGACGAGGGTGCGCTCGATCTGGTGATCACCAACGTAACGGTCATCGATCCTATTCAGGGTGTGGTGAAGGCCGACGTGGGTATCAAGGATGGACGCATCGCAGGTCTGGGCAAGGCGGGCAATCCCAATACGATGGAGGGCGTTTCGCCCGAACTGATCACGGGAGCGGCGACCGATGCCATTTCGGGTGAGCATCTGATCCTGACAGCCGGCGGCATTGATGGCCACGTACACGTCATCTCGCCCCAACAGGCATATCACGCGCTGAGTGGCGGTATCACTACGCTCTTTGGCGGTGGCATTGGCCCGACCGACGGAACTAACGGCACGACAATCACTTCGGGGCGTTGGGCAACGGAGATGATCTTGCGTTCGTTCGAGGGTCTGCCCATCAACATCGGACTGCTCGGCAAAGGCAACTGCTCGACCGCACGTCCGATGATTGAGCAGATCGAGGCGGGTGTCTGCGGTCTGAAAATTCACGAGGATTGGGGCTCGACTCCTGCTGCTATACGTGCTGCGCTCAGCGTTGCCGATAACTACGATGTGCAGGTAGCGATCCACACCGACACCCTCAACGAGAGCGGTTTTGTTGAGGATACGATTGCGGCGATCGATGGTCGTACGATTCACACCTACCACACCGAGGGTGCAGGTGGAGGCCACGCCCCTGACCTGCTGAAAGTGGCCTCAATGCCCTTCGTATTACCCTCATCGACCAACCCCACACTGCCATTCGGCATCAATTCGCAGGCCGAGCTGTTCGATATGATTATGGTGTGCCACAACCTCAACCCCAAAATCCCTTCGGACGTGGCCTTTGCCGAGAGCCGAGTGCGCCCCGAGACTCAGGCTGCCGAGAACGTGCTGCACGATCTGGGCGTATTGTCGATGATCTCATCCGACTCGCAGGCGATGGGTCGTGTGGGCGGGTCGT
>JAZOMS010000208.1:0-1367 GCA_045654145.1 Alistipes sp.
GTATACCCACGCGACCGCATCAGTCGCACGTAACTATTGGTACTATCGGCCAAAGGACGGATTGTGGCAATGATGGCAATTTGTTCACCCACAGAGAGTTGCATCGCTGTGTCGGCGGTGATGATCAGGCGTTGTCCGCACTTGTGCCACGTGGTGTCGCTCTCGGAGCGAAAGCGGTTCAATACGGCCGACGACTGTTGCCACAAGGTGTGGTCGGTCGGGTTGTCATCGATGGTGAGCAACATCGTAAGTCGCTCATCGAGCGGAGGTTCGGCGTGTCGGTATTGGCTTTGCACCGCCACCACTCCCACCATCATAAATGCTATCAAGAGAGCGACTTCGGATGCGCGATGACGTCGAAGCGAAAGCAGATAAAACGATATGATACAGACGATTGCGCACCACAACGGCACTTCGATCCACCTCCCGACCGCAATACCCGCAACTATTGCCACGAGCAGGATCAACATTGGTGGTCGCATGGATGGAGTGCTCATTTTCCCGAACGTTGTGAGATTAGACTTCGAGATGCTCCTCGACCGTGCGACGCAGGTGGTCGTAGTCGAGATGGGTGTAGATTTCGGTCGTCGTGATGTCGCTATGACCGAGTAGCATCTGCACTTGTCGGATGTCAGCGCCACCGATGAGCAGATGTGTCGCAAAGCTGTGGCGGAAGGAGTGCGGACTGACCGTCTTGTCGATACCTGCTGCTGCAACTGCCTGACGCACAAGTGTGAATATCATCACGCGGGTGAGTTTCGCACCTCGACGATTGAGGAAGATCACGTTTGCGCTCTTGCGATCCGACGGCACGATTTGCTTGCGGTAGCTCAGATAGGCCTCCAAGCGTTGACGCGCCATATCTCCCAATGGTACAAAGCGTTGCTTGTCGCCCTTGCCCACCACTCGCACAAGTTTTTCATCGAAATCGACATCCTCCTCTCGCAACTCAACAAGCTCTGATACGCGTAGTCCGCAACTGTACATCATCTCGATGATAGCTCGATTGCGCACACCGAGTATCGTGGTCGGGTCGATCGATTCGATGATCGAATCAATCTCGGCAACTGTCAGTACATCAGGCAGATGTTGTCCGATCTTGGGCGATTCGATCTCGTCGATGGGCGATGTTTCGATGCGGTCGGTGAGCATCATAAACCCGAAGAGCGAGCGTAGCGAACTCAGCACACGCGCCTGCGATCGGGGCTCCATTCCACGATCGAACAACTCGGTCATAAAGGCGTTGATAGTCTGCGCAGTAATGCGCGTGGGACCGATCGGATGATCCATCGCACAGCAGTATTTGGCCAGCCGTTCGACGTCGTGCATATAGGCCTCGGCCGTATTTTCGGCCAGACGCTTCTCGG
>JAZOMS010000209.1:0-6235 GCA_045654145.1 Alistipes sp.
CGAGCAGCTGTCATTGGTAGAGCGATTGGAGGAGGAGGGCGCGCTGACGGTCCTGCGCCCCGAACGCCCGATCGAGGTGGGACGTATCGAGCGCGACACCCGCAAGCTGACCGCCCTCTACGACGAGGGGTACTCGCTTGCGGAGGGATTGGAGATAAAACAATAAAGCCGACGCTCACTATGAGTGTCGGCTTTATTATGTATGAAATAGTAGATATGGATTCACCTAAATATCAAGGTATTAACACCCTTGCATATCGTGCAATTTTAAGAGTTCGGTTGGATATTCACTTAAAAATCAAGGTATTAACACCCGTCGAGCATATCATATAGACTTTCTACTAGTTGGATATTCACCTAAAAATCAAGGTATTAACACCGTGTAAGTCGGAATACGATGAATTCCAACCGTTTATCACAAAAATTAAGTGAATTTTTTGAGTGCTCGGAGATCGAAAGTGCCTACACACCAACGATTTTTTGAATCCAAACCTCAAACTAAGGCTAAGCCTCAAAATTGAGGCCGTTCCAACACGCCCGTCCCCGAAGGGACTTGAAATCCATTATATCTATTATTTCAAAGATCCTAATGTTTAGTTATCACAAAGATATAACTATTTTTTCTTTCTTTCAACAATTTTGTCGCTCAATGCGATATTTCGTGCCGCATTCCAATCGGCATTGATACCCTCGAATGTGCCGTCCGAACACTCTTTGCCCTTGCCCTTCGTGCAATCGGGATTCTTGCAGATAAAGGTCGCCTGATTCACTCGCTGACCCTTCTCGTAGTGTCCGCAGAAACTGCACGTCTGGCTGGTGTGATAGGGATCGACGTAGCGCACCTCGATACCCGCCGCCTTTGCCTTATACTCGATCATCGTCTGCAATTCGAAGAACGACCAATAGCGCAAAATAAACTTGAAGCCCTCGTCCACCTCGTCGTTGCGGTCGTGTCCGAAACCTGTCAAGCGCTCCATTTGGATTGCGCCCGCCTCGTTGCGCAACGCATACTCGATAATCGACTTGCTGAATATATGGTTTTGCAGATGTACCCAACGACGCTCCTTACCCTCCAAGCGGTCGAGTGCCTGCAACTTCTGCTTGCGCCCGTGTCCGCCATTGGTCGCCACGCGCAAATTGCGCTGCAACTCGCGTTTTTGCGCCGCCATACGCATACGCACTTTGAGGAACTGATCGCGCGAGCCAATGCTCATACCGCCATACTGATTATCATTAAGAGCGGCATAAAGCGGAACAGCAACACCCAAATCGACACCCACAACTCGGTCGGGATTGAGCGCACGACTCTCCTTCGGGATCTTCACAACCAGCAATAAAAAGCGTTTGCCGTTCTTCGCCTCCTGAATTGACGAATTACTTACATCATATTGACCACTCAGCACTCGCTCGACAATCTCGCGGTTGTTGCTACGGTCGCGACCGAAATTCAGATCCCACTCCAACATTTTCGGGAATAATACATAAATAGAGCCATTATCCCTCTTTCTTAAAGCCAACCTTTCTCCATTTTTAATAGTGAAGGGCACGGGTATTCCTTTCTTGTAATGGGGCAATGTTTGTTTACCTATTGAAATATCAAAACGATAAGTACTGTATTTCTTGGGCAACTGATTGCTTAAATTTTTTAATATATCATAAGGAATTGTTGGAAATCTTTCGACCACCAATCTTCGCACAGCTGTCTCTTCGCTACCCGAGCCACCTTCGTCACCGCCTTTTAAAAAGAGATTTTGTTGCTTGCGGAACTCTGAGTCGAGCGAATTTCGTCGTTTTTCAAGTTCTTTCTTTTCTTTACTATCAGTAACTTTTTTGAGTGCTTTCACAATATCCACATATTCCGTGGATTGCACTCGCAATCTATCAATATAAGCATCATTAAAGAAAAGATGTGACGTGATGAAATTCGCCGCCTTATACAAATTGTCGTTGATCTCGTCCCAAATACGATACTCCTCCTTATAACGTTGAAGCGCCTCCTCACTATCGCCGTGGCGATGAAGATGAACCTCGATTTTGCGGGTTATGCAAGGATATTCTGTTGCCATTGTCTAAATTTTTCTCAAAAATAATAAAAAAAGATGTATATTGCACTCCAAAATACAAAAAACTTAACCGCAAAACCAAAGTAACCACAATATGACAAACGTACAACACACTACTACCCCATCGGCTGCGTTTGCCGACAGCAAACCCCACTACGCACTGCTCGACGGATTGCGAGGCGCGGCGGCACTGATGGTGGTTTGGTACCACTTTTTCGAGGGCTTTGCCTTTGCCGAGGGTACGGCGATCACCACATTCTGCCACGGACACCTGGGCGTGGACCTCTTCTTTATGCTTTCGGGCTTTGTGATCAGCTACGCTTACGACGATCGCTGGCAAGCCCCACATAACCGACTGACTATGCGCGACTTCTTCAAACGCCGACTGATCCGCCTGCACCCAATGCTCGTGATGGGTGCCGTGATCGGTTTCATCACCTTCCTCTTAGGTGGTGGTGTGCAGTGGGACGGCACACCTACGCCGCTGTCGTGGTCGCTGGTGGCGCTGGTTCTGACAATGTTTTTTATCCCCGCCTACCCTGGTGCGCCCTACGATCTGCGAGGCAATGGCGAGATGTACTCGCTCAACGGACCGAGCTGGTCGCTCTTCTTCGAGTATATCGGCAACCTGCTCTATGCCCTCTTTATCCGCCGCTTGGGCAACCGCGCGCTGACTGCTTTGACAGCAGTGCTGGGCGCAGCGTGGGTATGGTTCGTGGCTACTGATGTGTCGGGCTACGATATGATCGGTATCGGCTGGACCCTCGATTCGGTCAATTTCTTCGGCGGACTGTTGCGAATGTTGTTCCCGTTCTCGATGGGTATGCTCCTGGCGCGCCACTTTAAGCCCGTGAAAATCAAAGGTATCTTCTGGATTGCGTGGGCGGTACTGTTCGGATTGTTCTCAGTGCCCGCAATTGCCAAATGTGGCGCAGTGAGCCTCAATGGCTTGTACGAGGTGGCGTGCGTGGTGGTGGTCTTCCCCGCAATCGTATGGTTAGCAGCATCGGGCGAAACGACAAGTAGACTATCGTCGAGTATCTGCCGTTTCTTGGGCGACATCTCCTATCCGCTCTACATAGTCCACTACCCTATTATGTACCTCTTCTACGCTTGGCTGATCAAGAATGAGCTCTATACGCTCAGCGCAACGTGGCCGACGGTGATTATGGTCTTTGCAATCAACATCGCCCTCGCCTATGCCTGCTTGAAGCTCTACGATGAGCCCGTACGTCGCTGGCTCACAAAACGTTATATCAAGACAACCAGATAGTTATGCAGAAAGTGCGAATCACCGTAATGCGCATTACGCGCTATGAGGAGCTGATGGCACAATACGAGAATCCGATCGAGCACGCGTGCGATATGCGCCTCGGGCAGAGTTTCGTGGTCGAGAACTGCCAGCGCCCTGCTGCGATGTGCGAGAGTGCGTGGGCGACGCTCGAAACCTTTGTGCGCGAGTTGGCAGAGGGTGGCGGCAACTTTTTCGACGGTTGGATGCGCAACCCACACTCGGCAATGCTCTCGTGCAACGATGGTTTCCGCCCCGTAACGTTCTACGTCGAGGTGGTGGAATAATGTTCTAAAAACACATTTTTTAAGAATTTATTTGTACCTTTGTAGAAATTAGCAATTTCATAATGGCAAATAAGAATCTCAATAAAGCCAAAGAGGCAAAGAAAGATGAATTTTACACCCAACTCGAAGATATCAACAACGAGTTGCGCCACTACCGCGAGCATTTTCGAGGCAAGACCGTATTATGCAACTGCGACGATCCTCGCGTAAGTAATTTTTTCACCTATTTTGCTTACAATTTCGAGTTTCTTGGATTGAAAAAACTAATCACCACCTGCTATAAAAACCAAGATACGGATTTATTTAGCTCGCAACAGAGCGAGGAGGCTGTCTATCTGATCTATGAGGGGGACAAAAATGGCGACCATATTCCCAATGCCGAAGAGATTGGCGTCCACCCATTGAAAGGCGACGGTGATTTTCGCAGTGCCGAGTGTATCGAATTGCTTAAAGAGGCGGATATTGTGGTTACAAACCCACCCTTTTCGCTTTTCCGCGAATATATCGCACAGTTGATTGAATATGACAAGAAATTCATAATTGTAGGAAATGTCAATGCTGTAAAATACAAAGAGGTTTTCCCTCTAATAATGCAAAATAAAGTTTGGCTGGGAGCGAGTATTCATAGTGGAGATAGAAAATTTTGGGTTCCTGATGAATACGAATTAAACGCAGCGGGTTGCGGAATTGACGAAACAGGAAGAAAATTTATCCGCGTTAAGGGCGTTCGTTGGTTTACAAACTTAGACTATTCAACGCGCCACGAAAACTTAATTTTATACAAATCGTACACACCTGACGAATACCCTAAATACGCGAACTACGATGCGATAGATGTCGCTAAAACATCGGAGATTCCATTTGACTATGATGGACTTATGGGTGTACCTATTACGTTCCTTGATAAATACAACCCAGATCAATTTGAAATAATCGGCATTGCGGAGGGTGATTCAGGGAAAGAACTTGGATTGACTCCGTTTGATAGAGAGCTCAAAAAACTTAATAAAAGTTTAAGAGATGGGCAATTATTTTATATGGAAAATGGATACCCCAAAAAGCCATTTACAAGAGTAATAATCCGCAAAAGACAATAACTATGAATATTGAGCTTAAATCTATTCCGATTCGAGACTTGATCGACGGGTACAGCAACGATCCCGATAGTGGCGTACGTGCCTACGGTGGCAAACTCGACGTGCGTCCACCGTATCAGCGTGAGTTCCGCTACGATGAGAAACAAAAACAAGCTGTCGTTGAGACTATTATGAAAGGGTTTCCGCTCAATATTATGTATTGGTCGGAAGATGAAAACGGCAACTTCGAAATGATCGACGGTCAGCAACGTACGCTGTCGATCTGCGAGTTCTATACGCACGACTTTAATATCGTGGATAAAGACAGAGGTGTAATGTTCTTTAACACGCTGACCGACGACGAAAAAAAAGCATTCCTCGACTACGAACTGACCGTATATTTTTGTAGCGGAACAGATAAAGAAAAGTTAGATTGGTTTCGAGTAATAAACATCGCAGGCGAGAAATTGCTCGAACAAGAGTTGCGAAACGCTGTATATGTTGGTCCTTTCGTATCGGACGCTCGTCGCCATTTCTCAAAAAACGCCTGCCCCGCATATCGTTTAGGTAACAAGTATATGAATGGTAACACCGTCGAACAAGCATACCTCGAAACAATCTTGAAATGGGCAGCGCGCCACGACAATATCCGCGATGAAAAGCCGATTGACAAATATATGGCGATTCATCAGTTCGACCCTAACGCCAATAAACTTTGGGCTTACTATACTCAAATTATCACTTGGATAGAATCAACATTCCCACATTATCGCAAAGAAATGAAGGGTTTGGATTGGGGCGCAATGTTTGACGAATTTAGCGAAAATATATACGACACAAACGAACTCGAACAGCAGATTCACGACCTAATGGAAGATGATGAAATTATGAAAAAATCAGGAATCTACCGTTATGTCCTGAGTGGCGACCTGCGTGATTTATCGTTCCGCGCATTTGACAAAAAGCAAAAACGCGAAGCCTACGAACGCCAAAAAGGGGTCTGCGTGCACTGCGGAAAGCATTTTGAACTCGAAGAAATGGAGGCAGATCACATAACGCCGTGGAAAGAGGGAGGCACAACCATAGCCGAGAATTGCCAAATGCTATGCAGAAATTGTAACAGAGTTAAGGGCGGGAAATAAAACAACCTGACGCAAAACCCCAAACCCAATGAATCTGATCAATCTATTTCGCAAAATCGCGCCGTACGTTAAGCCCTACCGCTGGCTGGTGGTGCTGACGCTTATTCTGACCCTTATCGGGTCGTTTATCGCGCAGATCAATGCCGTGGTGCTCGACCGAACAGTCGACGCAATCAACGCGCTGATCACGACCGACAATATGGTATGGAGCAAGGCGGTGCATATCCTTACGGTCATCACTATCGTACTGCTCGGCAAGGAGATACTCTCGGCTGGTATCACCTATGCGCAGCACTTCTTCGGGGAAAAGATGCGTATGAACGTGTCGAAAGATCTCTCGCAGGCCGTGATCGACAAGATGTTGCGCTATCGAATG
>JAZOMS010000210.1:0-5483 GCA_045654145.1 Alistipes sp.
GAAGGCGAACCATACATCACGGGAACACAACCCACAACGGGCAGTGTAAATCCGATAATCGACAACGATTTGGTAATGATCTTTTTCATAGTTCGAAATTAAAGTTTGTACACCCTTTTATTATATAGACGCACGAATGTGGCAAAATGTTGCATCAAAGTTAAAATTTTTTTCACTTTTTGGCAAATTTTCTCGTTGGGCGCACGCCCTCCGCTCGCTGTCGCACACTTTTCGCCGAAAAATTATTACCTTTGTCAGTTGAATTTTATCGAAATGAGAAGAACTCTAATCATACTTTGTGCATTGTTAGCGGTGGCGTGTGGTGGCAATCGTGTCCCCAAAGACGACCGCCCGACAATCACCGTCTCGATTGCGCCGCTCAAATCGCTCACCGAGGCGATTGTAGGCGATGGAGTGCGTGTCGATGTGTTGATTCCCGCAGGCGCAAGCCCCGAGACATTTGAACCTACGCCTCGCCAGATTACCGCAATGATCGATAGCAGAGCGGTTTACACTGTCGGTCTGATTGAGTTCGAACGCAGTCTGACTTCACGCACGGGTATTGCCACAACGCCCCTATGTGAGGGTATCGAACTCATCGGTGGCCACTATCACAACGGCCATAACCACGGTGCCGATCCCCACATCTGGACCTCGCCGCGCGAGTTGCGAGTGATGGCGTCGAACTTACACCGCCATCTGCGCACGATCTTCCCCGACTCAACCCACTACGACGCCCGCTATGCGCAGTTGGATAGCGCATTGGTTGAGCTTGACCTCTATGTAGCGTCGTGCTGGGCAATGAGTTGTCGAGATTACTTTATCATCTATCACCCTGCACTGACCTACTATGCCCGCGCTTATGGTGTTGAGCAGGTGGCAATCGAGCAGGAGGGACGTGAGCCGTCGGCACGTAGCCTGACTGAGCTGATCGAGCGAGCACGACGCGATAGCCTTCGTTGTGTATTCTACCAGCGTCCCTATCCAGCCTCGGTGGTCGAAATTGTTGCTGAGAATATTGGAGCTAAGGCTGTTGAGTTCGATCCATTGGCCGAGGACGTCTATAATATGATACGTTCAATAACCCCACGAATTGCTTTCGATGAATACGCTGATTAAGATACGCAACCTCTCGGTCGATTACGACGCACACCGTGTATTGCACGGGGTCGATTTGGATATTTATGAGGATGATTTTCTGGGTGTTATAGGTCCTAATGGCGGAGGTAAAACCACACTTGTCAAGCCGATTCTTGGAGCTGTGCCCCATAGCGGTACGATCGAGTTTGCCCCCTCGCTCTACGACGGCACCCGTCGTCTGATTGGCTATATGCCCCAGCAGAGCAACTTCGACCGCGCCTTTCCCATCTCGGTGCGCGAAACTGTTGTGTCGGGGTTGCAGGCGTTGCGCCGTATGACGCATCGCTACTCTCACGAGGATTATGTCAAGGCTGATGCTCTGCTCGAACAGACAGGTTTGCAGTCGATTGCTCGCGCTCCGATAGGTGAGATTTCGGGTGGACAGATGCAGCGCACGTTGCTGTGCCGCGCACTGATTGCCGAGCCGCGCCTGCTGATTTTGGACGAGCCCGCCAACTTTGTCGATAACCGTTTTGAGGGTGAGCTATATGAGTTGTTGAAGCGACTGAACGAACGCATTGCCATTGTGATGGTGTCGCACGACTTGGGTACGATCACCAGCGTGGTGAAGAGTATTGTCTGCGTCAATGGCCACGTTCATCGCCACTCGTCGAACGTGATCACCGCTGAGCAGTTGGAGAACTACAACTGCCCGATTCAGATCATCGCCCACGGCCACGTGCCCCACACCGTTCTAGAACCGCATCACCATTAGCCGAGCATATACAATAATAAAAAAACGTAGCGCAACTCCATTGAGGAATTGCGCTACATTTTTTTGAAGCGGTAAACTTCGGTCGGGGCTTACTCTGCGATAGGAGTAACGCTCACATACGACTTACCCGAACTCTTCTTGCAGAAGCTAACGGTACCGTCAACCAATGCAAACAGAGTGTGGTCCTTACCCATACCGACGTTCTCGCCAGCATTGTGTACAGTACCGCGCTGGCGAACGATGATGTTACCAGCCTTAGCGAATTGACCACCGAACAGCTTAACGCCCAGTCGTTTGCTCTCTGACTCACGACCGTTCTTCGAACTACCTACACCTTTCTTGTGTGCCATTTCTTTTTCGTTTTAAGAGTTAAGCAATAATGTCTTCTACAAGGATCTGAGTCAAGCACTGGCGATGACCATTCTTCACTCTGTAACCCTTTCTGCGGCGTTTCTTAAACACGATGACTTTGTCGTCCTTCAAGTGCTTCAGAATCTTCGCTTTTACCGAGGCGCCTTCTACAACAGGTGCACCTACCTTAACCTGACCGTCATTGTCTGTAAGCAGGACTTTGTCGAAGCTCACCGACGAGTCAACCTCGCCCGAAAGACGGTGAACATAGAGCTTGCGACCCTTTTCAGCCTTGAACTGCTGACCTGCAATTTCTACTATTACGTACATTTAATTTGTTTGTTGATTATGTGTTAAACATAATTTCGCGGACGCAAATATAGTAACTTTTCCTCGAACTGCAATAGTGTTCAGCCTCTTTTTTTTGTTTCGAGGCTATTTTTCGGTTTTTGGCACAATTTTGACTCTCCCCAAGCCGCATTTTTGAGTGAATTTTAAGCAGATGTATCGAATTGCAATCATTTCGCCTGACCCCTTTATGTGGGCTTTACTTAGCAACTCGCTCTCGCTTGTCGAGGCCGATGTGGTATGCTACGAGCGGTGGTGTGAGGCGCTGATTGGGCGTTTGTCGCACGCCAATCTAATATTGACTTTGGAGAGCTATCCGTTTCTCAATGGAGGTGATGTAGCTCATCGTTTGCGTGCCTCGAACGACCATTTGCGCATCTATGTACTATCGTGGTTGCACGACGAGCAGAATGTGTTGAGCCTGCTCGAAAGTGGTGTTGATCAATATTTTACTCTGCCAATTAATCTGCCTCGCCTGTGCGGTAAGATTACGGCGCAAATAAACGAATGGCGCAATGGCTGAGTTAGTCGGAGCATACTCGTTATCGATGTTGGTCGTGGCGGTATTGCTGGCAGCTGTGTCGATGTTGCACGCCCGTATCAAGCAGCGGCGGGCGGCCGTTCATCGCACACTCGAACGATGTTATGTGAATCTGCTCAATCGACGCATGCTCGAAGGTGGCGAGCGGTGCGGTTTCCCGCTGATTGAACGCCGCAGCTCGCGACTGACCCTGGCCGCTGTGGTGGCGCAGATCGGAGCGATGACCTATGGCTACGACCGTCGAGTGTTGGCCGAGGTGGTGCGAAACTATGGACTTGATCGTCTGCTTCTTGCCGAGGCACGTCGCAGTTTGGGGATGAGGCGTGTGGAGCGTCTGCATACCTTGGCTCAGATCGAGTGTAGCGAGTGGGTCTATGAGCGGATGTTGCGTCGGTATTCCAACAGTCGTAATCCCTATGTGATATTGTGTATGACACTTGCAGCTCTCAACCACTCGCCCGAGCGGTGCATAGCGATCTTGGCAGAGCGTGAGCGTCCGTTGTCGCCATTCGATCTGTCGGAGGTGCTGATGATGCTCAAACGAGGCTTGATCCCCGTAGCCTACCAGCCTCTATTGCGTGCCGAGCAGACTAATGTTCGGCTGTTGGGGTTGTGTATTGTTCGCTATTTCGGAATTGCTGAGGCTGAGGAGGAGATAGTTGAGGCTATTGCATCAGACGACCGTGAAGTGGCCGAGGCGGCTCTGTTTACCCTCTGTGCTCTGCGTTTGCGCCTGGACCGTGAGCCGGTGTGTCGTGTGGCGCGAACGATGAACGACGGACAGCGACGGTCGTGGTATCGCCATTTGGCCTCGGAGGGTTATTCAACGAGCGCTATTGCGCAGATATTGCCCGACGAAGATCGTCAGCGAATGAGGGGCTATATCGAACAGACGGTGGCGTCGTATAAGCGGACTTTGACGGATTGAACGAGTATGAGTTGGTTTTCGATATTGATTCTTGCGGTGCTATCGATGAGCATTGTATCAGTTGTTGTGGCTGCCACACGTACATTAGCAGCTCTGCGTAAGGGGCGAATGTTGGCTTCGTGTCACGGCTATGGAAGCGAGGCGATGAGTCAAACGGGTGTGAGCGTGGTGGTGAGTGGAGTGCGCTTGGAGCGTGAGATCGAGCAGCGTCTATCGTCGGAGTATTGGCGTTACGAGGTGATTGTGGTGGTCGATTCGACACTCGATGCTCAGCTTCTGCACACGCTCTGCCATAGATATTCGCTCATTCGGGTCAGTTTCCCGATAGTCGATGAACTGCCTATTGATGATGCACCTCGGCTCTATCGCTCGCGTCAGCGTCGCTATCGGCGGTTGGTGGTCATCGATCGTCTGCACCGCTCGCGTGCCGACGATTGGAATTGTGGGGTTGTGGTGGCCTCTTTCGATCGGATTGTGCCACTTGAAACGGATCGCTTTCTGTTTCCTGATACTTTGCCTCGTTGGGTGATGGAGCTACACGAGAGTGGCGAGAGATGCAACGAGGTGCTTGCTGCGCAGGTTGCTCCGTTTCACCTTTTTGACCGACGTCGAGTTGCGATGTTTCTGCGTTCAGCGGTGATTGCTGAGGGTGGTTTTGCGGGCGAGCATCCACGGGTGTCGATGATTCGACGCCTACGTGGTCGGCAACTTGATCTGCCGTTGGCCTATTCGACAGCCTATCGTCATCGTTCGGAGAATCCTCTACGGCGCTTGCTATTGACTGTCGGATCGTTATCGACGGTGGTGCTGTTTGTGATGCTTGTGCGTCAAGATTGGGAGGGCGCACGCGAGGCTCTGATGTTGATCGTGGCGACCTATGCAACGGCATTGATGGCATCGAGCATAGCTCTTCGCACCCGCTTGGTGGTGCGGGGCGAGCAGGGTGAGGAGCGCACGAAGAGTTTGCGACGGCTGTTGAGATGTTCTTTTCGGCTCTATTAGTGTGATTTTTTTGCTCAGAGTGCAATAAAATCCAAAAATATTTCGTATCTTTATCACAAAGATAAAGAACAACTGCACTATGACAGAGAATATTCAACAACAGTTGATGGCTAAGGCCTACAATGCGGCCGTGCGTGCCGGAGCGGTGATCCTCGATATCTATAAGCGCGAGGACTATCACGTCAGTCTCAAAAATGATCAGTCGCCACTGACCATTGCCGATCGTCGTGCTCACGATGCGATCAAGGAGTATCTCGGCTCGACACGTATTCCGATACTTTCGGAGGAGGGACGCGAGATGCTCTACGACGAGCGTAAGAATTGGGAGCTTTTCTGGTTGGTTGATCCGCTCGATGGTACGAAGGAGTTCATCAACGGTAATAACGAATTTACGGTCAATATCGCCTTGATGAGCGATAATGAGGCGGTTGCAGCCGTTGTTTATGTGCCCTATATCA
>JAZOMS010000211.1:0-4400 GCA_045654145.1 Alistipes sp.
ACAGATCAAAATAAATCATTATTTTTTGCCAATAATAAATAATTTCTTACCTTTGTATAAGTAGCATCAAAAGAAAATAGAAATGAAGTAGCAATATATTGTGGTAATAGAATTGCCAACTATGACATATTAAGCGCATCAGCTTTACATTCTGACGTGTGAAAATTGGACACTTTCGCGTAATGTTAGGAATTAAAGTTGATGTTCGTGCTGTATATAGGCGCGGACATCTCTTTATCTTACATTACGGGTCGTCCAATACCTCACACGTGGATAAAGAAGTTTGTCCGCGTTTTTTATTTATACAAATAATGTTTAACCAATAAATCTCAACAAAAAATGAAAAGAACAACAAGATGGATGCTGTTAATGCTTCTTATGCTCCCCATTGCTTATGGAGCTAACGCACAAAAGAAATTATCTGCCAAAGCCGTAGGTGTTGTCGCTCTGCAAAGTGAGCCTGCTGGTGCTAAGGTTTATTTAGATGGGAAATTAGTTTGCCCATCAACGCCGGGCACTGCTTCTATAAAACAAGAGGTAGAGGTCTATTATGATAAGAAAAAGGATGATGCAAAATATGCAAAAAAGGCTGAGGCGGACAATACGCTCGTTTTCACGTTTGTTAAAGATGGCTATATTGTAGGGCAGGAAAAGTTGGTGCCGTCAATTACCCTTCAACGACTTCCTATTGTTGGGGCACAAATGTATGCGATATATCCCTCTTCATTGTTGCACGTATTTCAAGAAGACCCCACTGCAACCCAATCGGTTGATAATTCGATTCCCAAAGGAGAGGAAACAAAGGTGGTTAATCGAAATAAGCCTGGACAAACTGCACTTGAAAGAACCATTATTCGTTGGTATTTTGAGTCAGAACCGCAAGGAGCTCGTATATTTTGGCGCGTAATTTCGAGCATACCCGACCAAGTAAAGAACACGAATGAATTATGGTTAGGAAATACCCCGTATGAAGAGACCCGATCTTTCAATATTCAAGGTCTGACCTATGAAAATTCGCGCGATGTTCAAATCGAGATCAAAGTGCGTTGTAATGGCTACGTTGACCAAACAAAGCGATTCAATGTGCGTCAGGCTATTGACCAACAAGAGATTAGCTCATTTTTCGATATGATCAAGAAGGCTGAATAACAAACTAAAAAGGGGACGCTGCTTGTGGCGTCCCCTTTGTTGTATAGTGTTGGCTGTTAGTACAGACCCTTTGCAACCTTATCGCGGATATGGAGTAACATATCGTCGGTCATACGCTCCAAATCCCATTCGGGTTTCCAGCCCCACTCGTTGCGAGCGCAGCTATCATCGAGTTGATTGGGCCACGAGCGTGCGATCTGCTCCTTGACGGGATCGACGTTGTAGTCCATCGTGAAATCGGGCAGGCGACGCTTGACAGCATCGAAGATAATTTCGGGAGTGAAACTCATCGAGGCGATGTTGAAACTGTTGCGGTGAACGAGCTTCGAGGGATCAGCCTCCATCAACTCAACGCAAGCCTTCAATGCGTCGGGCATATAGATCATATCCATATAGACGTCCGAGGGTACGGGGCAGGTGAACTTGCCATTCTTGATAGCCTCATAATAGATCTCAACTGCATAGTCGGTCGTGCCACCACCGGGCAGCGTAACGCTCGAAATGATACCCGGGAAACGGATCGAGCGAGTATCCAAACCATATTTGAGGTGGTAGTAGTCGCCGAGCAACTCGCCCGTAACCTTACAAACACCATAAATCGTTGTGGGGCGCATAACGGTATCCTGCGGGGTCATATCCTTGGGCGATGTAGGACCGAACGCACCGATCGACGAGGGGGTGAACAGCGCGCAGTGGTGCTGACGAGCCACTTCGAGCGAGTTCATCAACGCGCCCATATTGATATTCCACGCCATTTGGGGATTGCGCTCGCCAACTGCCGAGAGGAGTGCGACGAGGTTAAAGATGGTGTCGATCTTGTTGCGTGCTACGGCCGAGGCGTAAGCGACGGGATCGAGTGCGTTCAACACCTCGAAAGGACCCTGCTCGCGCAGACGTTCGCAATCGCGCACATCGGTAGCAACCACATTGTTAGTACCGTAGATTTTGCGCAGGTACACGGTCAATTCCGAACCGATCTGACCACCCGCACCGACGATAAGAATTCGTTTCATACGTTTGTAGCTTGTTTAGCTGTTGAGATTAATAGTTTGCTGAGGGTGCGCAATTTGCGCTTTATATGCGCGGCCACACACTCACGCAATTACAAATATACGCTCAAATTTTCGATCCTCAAAATTTCACAGCCGCTTTTTGGGGTATTGCTGCGAGATTTTTCTATTAAGTGATCTGTTTTCGCTTGCCGAGCGTTGCGATTTTAGTCCTAAAACCTTATATTTGTATCAAACAATGATCGAATGGAGAGATATAAGATAGTCGTTAGAGTAGTGCTGTTCATAGCTTTGGTGATGGCTGCGGTCATCTATTTTCTGTTCGATCCTGCAACGACTCCATTCCCTCGTTGCCCGTTCTTGACTTTAACAGGGTGGCAGTGTCCGGGGTGTGGTTCGCAACGTGCCATACATTCGCTCCTGCATCTGGACATAGCGGCGGCGTGGCGCTACAATGCAATGTTGGTGCTGTCGATTCCGTATGTGGTGCTGTTGTTAGTAGCCGAGTGGGGTAGGCGCAGAGATCTCTATCGTGTGCTGAATAGCGAGGTGCTGATATGGTGTTACTTTGCGCTTGTTGTAGCGTGGTGGGTATTGAGAAATGTAATTAATATATAGACGATTATGGGAATTATTAATGCAATTTTAGGCAATGCATCGAGCGTTGATGTAGCGGCTCTCGAAAAGGAGTATGGTTCGATATTGTGCGATGGTGAGCAGATCGAGCAGACCTTTGTTGTGATTCGTGATAAGTGGATCTTTACAAACAAACGACTGATTCTCCAAGACGTACAAGGCGTTACGGGTAGCAAGCGCTCATATCGTTCGATTCCTTACGGCTCGATTAATATGTTCTCGATCGAGACGGCTGGTACGTTCGATACCGATAGTGAGATGAAGATTTGGGTGAAGGGGCTTGATGAGCCAATCAAGCAGAACTTCGGTCGCAAAGCTGACGTTCAGAACATTCAGCGCATACTCGCATCGTACGTGCTCTAATTGCGAGCGCGGTAGGGTAGAATTGCGGTTTCGCACGCGGAAAAAAGCGGTTGAATTTGGTTTTCCCACCGAAAATACCTATCTTGTCATAATAAATCGAACTAAAAGTATGAAGAAAGTAACGGTTTTAGGTCCTGCACACCCATATCGAGGCGGATTGGCGTCGATTATGGAGATTATGGCGCGCACGTTTACAGCGCGTGGTGCCGAGGTCGATATCAAGACCTTCACGTTGCAATATCCCGAGTTTCTCTTCCCGGGCAAGACGCAGTATTCCGATCGTTCCGCGCCAGAGGATCTTAATATCGAGCGTTGTGTCAGTACGGTCAATCCCCTGAATTGGATCAAGGTCGGACGACGCATCTGTCGTGAGCGTCCCGATGTGGTATTGATGAAGTATTGGACTCCGTTTATGGCGCCCTGCTTCGGCACTATTGCTCGTTTGGCGCGTCGGAATAAGCATACGAAGGTGCTTGTTCAGATCGACAACGTGATTCCGCACGAACACCATCTGATCGACCGCCCCTGCACCTCCTATTTCGTCAATAGCGTCGATGGCTTTGTCTATATGTCGCAGCAGGTTAAGGACGATCTTGATCAATTCACCACGACCAAACCTGCGTTATTCTCGCCCCATCCGCTGTTCGTCAATTTCGGCGAGGCAGTGTCGAAAGAGGAGGCGTGCGCAAAGTTGGGACTCGATCCTGAGGTTGAATATTCGCTCTTCTTTGGTATTATTCGCGACTACAAAGGTCTTGACCTGCTGCTCGATACGTGGGCAAAACTCAAAGCCGATGGGCAAACCTCGAATCGCAAACTGATCGTGGCGGGCGAGTTCTACTATAACCGCGAAAAGTATATCGAGCAGATCGACCGCTTGGGCTTGAAGGAGGATGTTCTGTTGCACGACTACTTCGTGGCGGACGATATGGTGCGCTACTTCTTCTCGGCTGTTGATGTGCTGATTCAGCCCTATTGGAGTGCGACACAGAGTGGCGTAACGCAGATCGCATATAACTTCTCGTTGCCGATGATTGTAACTAATGTGGGCGGTCTGGCCGAGATCGTGCCCGACGATGTAGTGGGCTACGTTACCGACACCAATGTCGAGTCGCTCGCCGAAGCTTTTGTGAAATTCTACTCGGAGGGTACTGCCGAACGAATGCGAGCCAATATGGCCGAGGAGCGCAAACGATTCAGTTGGGAGGCAATGGCCGACTGCTTGACCGAGGTCTATAAGAT
>JAZOMS010000212.1:0-2251 GCA_045654145.1 Alistipes sp.
ATTTTTTCGGGTGGCGTAGCGTGCTCATTCTCACCATTGTGGCGGGCGGACGATTCTCAACTTGCGAGAAAAATCTCCCTCGCCTCTTGACAAACGCCCCCGCAAAGTGCTATATTTGCACCATCATTCGACCCGTAAATGTCGATTTTCGACAATCCTCGAAGCGGGTTTTCAACAACAATCTGTTAAACCATCGTGTTGCGCTTATTCTCAGCGCATTGCCACTGCTATCTCTCATCTTTGGCAGCGGGTTATCACGAGTTATCGACACATCTTAACAATTTATCGACATATTCTAAACAATGAACCGCTCTTCACTCTTCACCGCCCTGCGCTCAGCCGTTGAGCCGCTCGGCTACTCGTTCGCATCGGGCGACCCCACGACCGCCTCCGCCTCAATCCGTACCTATCCCACTGCGTGGCTCGACACACCCATAGCCACCGCTGTCGAGGGGCTAACCGAGGGCTCGATCAGCTACCGAATCTCGCTCCGACTGCTCCACCGAGCCGACCGTGCGACAATCCTCGCTCCCGAAACCCTCTGGGACAAAGTAGAGAACAATGCCCTCGTGGCGTTGCGCTCGCTCAGCCTGATGCAGGGCGTGATTGCGCTCGACAACATCAAGCTCATACCCACAGCCCTACAAACCACCAACCACGGCGAGCTGGGTATCGTCGCCTCGTTCACGCTCAAAGTCGAATACTGCATCTAAAAAACAACCCCACATCTGCCTAACTTATGAACATCACATCATCACCCGCCCCCTATTCGTCGGCTGTCGAGCCACTGCTCTACACCCTCGAAGGGCTCGATCCCGAAGCAATAACCACGGTCGAGATCATCAATGCCGACAATGGTTCGATACTCGGCACACTGCGTCTGCGAGGGCTCGCCAAGCGCTCGATCGACATCGCTCCCTACCTGCGTCGCCATTTCGACCTCAATCCCATAATCCACTCGGCAACCTACACCGTAGCAGCCCCCTTCTCGATCATCAACTGCTACATCCGCATCGACAGCATCGAATCGAGCCTACTCCACGCAACCCTCGCAGCTCCCCACAACTCACCCCTCGCACCCAACGAACTGCTATCGGACAAACCCCTTCATCGTACCCTCGCTGCGGGCGAAAACGACGATCTGCGTCTGATCTCGGTCGATGGATCAATCGAGGCCTCACTCCTGCTCTTCGACCAGAGTGGTAACGTAACGCCATACACACTCTCGGCCACAGAGCGCGAACAGATGGTATGTGTGGTGATCGATTTCGACTCGTTGCAGGCACGTGTCAGCGCCCCGCTTACACGCATCGAGGTTACACTCCGCACCTCAGTCAGCGAGGTGGCAACGGTCAGCTACGACATAGTCGAGCGAGGCGTGGCAAGTCATCGTGTGGCGTGGTTCAACTCGCTTGGAGCGTGCGACTTCCACACATTCGACGGTTGCGGTAGTCGCAAAGTAAGCATCGAGCGTTGCCGCACCAATGGCTCAGCCGACCCTCTCACCTCGCGTCGCACGACAATCACTCTCGATAGCGGCATTATGCCTCACAACTCGCTCAATGCACTGCTTTCGTTGCTCGCCTCGCCCGTAGTGTGGCTCTTTGTCGAGGGGCGTCTGCGCAGGGTCGAGGTGCTAACCTCTGACTACACGTCGCATCCCGTCGATCGCCCCGATCGCCTCGTGGTGCAACTGAGCTACTCGGAAACAATTTCTCGAACCGCCTAAAACGCAAGTGATTATGAAACTTTTCATCGACAATCAACTCTGCCAGATCGATGCCTCGACCATTGCTCCCAAGATCGTATTCGACTCCTCAGACCTGCGCTTGTTCGAGACTCTGCGCGCGGGACGTCGTTACCGACTATCGATCCCCGTATGTCGCCAAAATCGCCAAATACTCGGCTACGATGACCGTATCCTTTCGGCCACATCGTTCAACGACACGGAGCACAAGGCTCGAATCGAGTTCGACGGCGTGGCCCTCATCGAGGGCACGGTGCTACTCATCGGCTCGGAGTCTTCGATCGAAGACGACCGCTTTTCGATCGAGATCATCGCAGGAGCACACGAGTGGGCACGCACAGCCTCGCTCCGACAGATAGACCAAGTAGGACTCGACTACCAAGCCACTCTCGATGCCTCGACAATCACCAACAGCTGGCGTGGCGAGCAGTTGGTGCGACTGCTACCCGTACTGCGCGACCGATATGTCGCCACACGCTCCGAGGTCGAACTGATGCCCGTGCA
>JAZOMS010000213.1:0-3692 GCA_045654145.1 Alistipes sp.
CCCGCCGATATGATCTACGACACATTCGAGGATATGATCTTCGAGGGATCGCAGTTGGGACACAATATTTTAGGTCGTAAGGCGGCGCTCAAACACTATACGACTGATCGAATTAAACGTTTTGTCGAGCGCACACATACCACTGATCAGATGGTTTTTGCAACGGTCGGCAATATCTCGGATCGTCGCATACAAGAAATTGCCGAACGATATTTTGCCAATGTTACGGCCTCGCAACGCACTTTCGAGCGCACAGCTCCCAAGCCTTTCGAACCTTTTGAAAAGAGCGTCGGCAAACACCTTCATCAAGCACATTGCATAATCGGTAATCGCGCCTACTCGCTGAGCGACAAACGTCGATTGCCATTGGCATTGCTGATCAACACATTGGGTGGTCCGTGTGCCAATTCACTGCTCAATATTGCGATACGAGAGCGTAATGGACTGACTTACAACATTGAAGCAAACTATACTCCCTATACTGATACGGGTGCAACAAGCATCTATTTCAGTGCTGATCGTGATAAGATCGACCGTTGTCGCGAGTTGGTGGCTGAGCAGATTAACACGCTCTGTCGCGAATCGCTCACAGCACGCCAGCTGGCCATTGCCAAAAAGCAGTATATGGGACAGATGGCCATAGCGATGGAGAGCCGTGAGGCGTATATGCTTGGTAACGGTAAGAGCTATTTGATCTACAACGAAATAGAACCCATCGAACGAGTTTATGAACGTATTGCAGCAATCACGCGCGACCAGATTGCCGAGATTGCCAACGATATTTTCGGACAAACTTCGACACTTATATATAAATAGGTATGGACCCATTAGAAAGATACATACACGAACTTTCGTCGCCCGAAGAGGCTCTGCTGCACGAGCTGGATAGACAGACCAACCTACGCATTATGCACCCACGTATGATTTCGGGGCATATTCAGGGTCGTTTGCTGCGTATGATCGTGCAGATGTTGCGCCCGAAGTCGGTACTCGAAATCGGCACATTCACGGGCTACTCGGCACTGAGTATGGCAGCAGGATTGGGCGAAGGCGCAACGATTGATACCATAGAGGTTGATGACGAGTTGGAACCAATGGCGCAGGAATTCTTCGATCGCTCGGAATACGGCTCGAAGATCCGACTTCACATCGGCTCGGCACTCGAAATAGCACCGAAACTCGGCAAGCGGTTCGACCTGGTCTTTATCGACGGCGACAAGCGCGAATATCCCGCCTATTACCGAATGTTGATGGGTGATAATGGGGGTGAGTCGATGGTGCATAGCGGTTCAATACTGCTGGCGGATAACATCTTATGGTATGGCAAAGTGGTTGAGCAGGTGGCTCATAACGACCGTCAAACGCAAGGTATCATCGAATTCAACCGTATGGTACGCGACGACGAGCGAGTCGAAAGTTTCATTCTCCCACTGCGTGATGGACTGAATATGATCAGAGTTAAATAAATTCATTACTAACCAATTAAAACCAAAACAACTATGAAACTCAAATCGTTAATTCTGGCAGTGCTTGCCGTTGCTTTCGTGGCTCAGGCCGAGGCTCAGCAGCACCCCAAGCGTGAGTTCCGCGGTGCGTGGATTCACACCGTACATCAGAAGCAGTATGCCGCGATGACCTCGGAACAGACTCAGGCTTATCTGGTCAATATGGTCGATTCGCTCCAATTGGCTGGTATCAACGCCATTCTGTGGCAGATCCGCCCTTCGGCTGACGCACTCTATCCTTCGGAGTTGGAGCCGTGGAGCCGCTATCTGACCGGTACCGCAGGTCAGGCTCCCGACCCGATGTGGGACCCCTTGCAGTTTATGATCGACGAGTGCCACAAGCGTAACATCGAGTTGCACGCTTGGATCAATCCCTATCGTGTTACGACGGTTAAGACCGACGAGCTGCCCGAAAATCACATCTATTACAAACATCCCGAATGGTTTGTTCGCTATGGTCAGCAGATTCTGTTCGATCCAGGTCTGCCCGAGTGCCGCGACTTCATCACCAAGGTTGTTCGCGACATCGTAACCCGCTACGACGTGGACGCAATCCACATGGACGACTATTTCTATCCATATCCCGTCAAGGACGAGGAGTTCCCCGACGAGAAGAGCTATGCGAAGTATGGCAACGGTATGAAGTTGGACGATTGGCGTCGCCACAATGTCGATCTTTTGATTGAGCAACTGCACTACGATATGCGCGCAACGAAGCCTTGGGTGCGCATGGGTAACAGCCCCTTCTGCGTATAGCGCAACCAGAAGAATGAACGCCGTGGTAGCCGCACCAATGCATTTGAGAATTACAGCGGTCTGTTCTCGGACGTGATCCTTTGGACTGAGAAGGGTTGGGTTGACTATATGCTGCCCCAGCTCTATCTGCGCCTCGACCACAAGACGGCAAGCTACGACATCCTGGCTCGCTGGTGGAACGAGAACACCTTCGGTCGCCATATGTACTATGGTCTGAGCGTTAACTCGGCAGTGAAGGCTCCCGACCTGTGCGAGGGTACCAACCAGTTCACCCGTATGATCGAAATGAGCCGTTATCTGGACAATGTTCACGGTACTTGTATGTGGCCCGCTTATCCGATCGTGAGCAACTACAATGGCGTAGCTGATCAGCTGATCAATGTTGAGCACAAGCGTCCCGCTGTTATCCCTGCATACGACTTTATCGACGCCGTAGCACCCGCTAAGGTTAAGTCGTTGAGGTTGAACAACTGCAAGCTCACCTGGAAGCGCGCTGCAACCAAAGACCTGATGCAGGAGCAGATCTACTTCGTTGTATATCACTTTGCTAAGGGCGAGAAGGTTGATGTTGATGCAGGTAACCACATCGTTACTACGACCCGTTCGACCGAGTTCGAGTTGCCCGCTAAGGCTGAGGGTACTTACGTTGTAACGGCTATGGACCGTTGCCACAACGAGAGTGCAGCCGTTAGCGTTACTATCAAGTAAAGTTCGCTCACAATAGCGCACAAAAAATATCCGCCACCCGAAACGGTGGCGGATATTTTCGTTTAATGGGGTAGTCCCGATTAGATTAGATCAGATTCAGCTCCTTCTTGATGGCCTCGATCTTAGCGTCAAGCTCAGCCTGTACCTCGTCGAAACGTGCGGTGCAGCACAACGGAGCGCAAACACCGAAGTAGAACTTGATCTTAGGCTCGGTACCCGACGGACGAACCGATACCTTCGTGCCGTCCTCGGTGAAGAACTGCAATACGTTGCTCTTATCCTGCTCGATCGGAGTCTTGGTGCCTGCAACAACGTCGGTCTGCTCCAACGACAAGAAATCGTTGATCTTCACTACGGGCGAACCCAAAATGGTCTTGGGAGGATTGGTACGCATATCGACCATCATCTTCTGGATCTCCTCGGCGCCCTCCTTGCCCTTGCGAACAACCGATACCAGACCCTCGCGGTAGAAACCATACTTCACGTAGAGCTCCTTCAACCACTCGTGCAGCGTCAGACCCTTCTCCTTAGCCCAAGCCATAGCCTCAGCAGCCAAAGCGCAAGCGCTCACTGCGTCCTTATCGCGAACGAAGTCGCCAGCCAAGAAACCGAAGCTCTCCTCGCCACCGCCGATATAGGTGGTCTTACCCTCGTTCTCGCGGATAATCTTTGCGATATACTTGAAACCGGTCAAGCAGTCGTAGCACTTAACGCCATAAGCAT
>JAZOMS010000214.1:0-2278 GCA_045654145.1 Alistipes sp.
ATGCCGAGATTGCACCAGTACGATTGGACAAGAATGGCGTTACGGCATTCGTATCGATTATGCGAGGTTGCAACAACTACTGCTCATATTGCGTTGTGCCCTACACACGAGGCATCGAGCGTAGCCGCGATCCGCACACCATCGTAGCCGAATCGCGTGCGCTGTTCGAGGCGGGCTACCGCGAAGTTACGTTGCTCGGACAGAATGTCAATTCGTATCGCTGGGAGCAAAACGACGAGAAGATTGGATTCCCCGACCTGATCCGTATGGTTGCCGAGATTTCGCCACTGCTGCGAGTACGTTTCGCAACGTCGCACCCCAAGGATATCAGCGATCGACTGCTCGAAACGATGGCCTCGATGCCCAACATCTGCCGTCATATTCACCTGCCTGCGCAATCGGGCAGCTCGCGTATGTTGGAGCTAATGAACCGCAAATATACACGCGAGTGGTATCTGGATCGCATCGCTGCGATTCGTCGCTATATGCCCGACTGTTCGATCACGACTGACCTGATCTCTGGCTTCTGCACCGAAACCGAAGAGGATCATCAACTCACGATGTCCCTGATGCGCGAGGTGGGCTACTCGTCGGCATTTATGTTCAACTACTCGGAGCGCCCCGGCACCCGCTCGCAAAAAACAATGACGGACGACGTGCCCGAACAGGAGAAGATCCGCCGCTTGAACGAGGTCATCGCACTGCAAAACGAGCTCTCGCTCGAAAGCAACAGACACGACGTTGGCAAAGAGTTCACCGTGCTGGTCGAGGGCACATCGAAGCGTAGCGAGGAGCAGTTGTTCGGTCGCACATCGCAGAACAAAGTCGTCGTATTCGCCCGTAGAGGTTACGGCAAAGGCGACTATGTACGTGTACGTGTAACAAGTTGCTCGTCGGCAACACTGCTTGGAGAGTCGATCGAGGAGTAATGTTGATTTAAGAACAAACCCAATACTCAATGAAATTTTCGGAATTAGAGCTTGAACCCGAACTATTCGATGGATTGGACGCGATGAACTTCGTCGAGATGACGCCCGTTCAGGAGCATACCATTCCCGTTATTCTTTCGGGACGCGATATAATTGGTTGTGCTCAGACGGGTACGGGCAAAACTGCCGCCTATACCCTACCTCTGCTCAACCGACTCACCATCGAGGGCAATCCAGACAATGTCGTGAAGTCGCTGATCATTGTACCCACGCGTGAGCTGGCACAACAGATTGATATGCAGTTTCAGGGCTTTTCGTACTTTCTGCCCGTATCGACCACTGTTGTCTATGGCGGTGGCGACGGCAAGGGCTGGGAGGTGCAGAAGCGCGGTATGCTGATGGGGGCCGATGTAGTCATCGCTACCCCTGGTCGATTGATCGCCCACCTGACCAATAGCGGCGTCGATCTGTCGCACGTCGAGTGCCTCATTTTGGACGAGGCTGATCGTATGCTCGATATGGGATTTAGCGACGATATTATGAAGATCATCTCCTACCTGCCCAAGGAGCGCCAGACGATTATGTTCTCGGCGACGTTACCACCCAAGATTCGCGAGTTGGCACGCACGATTCTGAACGATCCGGCCGAGGTTTCGATCGCCGTTTCGAAACCCAACGAGGCGATCTCGCAGTCGGCCTACATCTGCTACGAGAGCCAGAAATTGGGCATCGTGCAGGCTATGTTTGCCGAGCCGAAGGAGACCAAGACTATCATCTTCTCATCGTCAAAGTTGAAGACCAAGGAGTTGGCTCACGTACTGAAACGTATGAAGTTCAACGTAGCGGCGATGCACTCCGATTTGGAGCAGTCGCAGCGCGAAGAGGTGATTCTCAATTTCAAGAACAACAAGGTCGATATTCTGGTTGCGACCGACATCGTCGCGCGAGGTATCGACATCGAGGATATCGGTCTTGTGGTCAACTATGACGTACCACACGACCCCGAAGATTATATCCACCGCATTGGTCGAACGGCTCGCGCAGCAGCTACGGGTGCTGCCGTAACGCTCGTCTGCGAGGAGGAGCAGGGCAAATTCCACCGCATCGAGAAGTTCATCGAGCGTGAGGTAGAAAAGACACCTCTGCCCGAATCGGTAGGCGAAGGCCCCGCCTACACTCCCGAAGCATTCGAGCGCAAAGGTCGTGGTGGCGGTCGTTCGGGACGAGGTCGTGGAGGTCGTCGTGGCGGAGCAAAGCGTAGCGGAGGGCGCAGCGACAAACCTCGTAGCGAGGCTAAGAAGATCGCCAACTCATCCGAAGAAGTCGGAGGCCAAGCGGTCTTAGGAAGA
>JAZOMS010000215.1:0-3687 GCA_045654145.1 Alistipes sp.
CTCGACCTCGTTGAGATGGAGGTTCGCGATCTGTTGCCTAAGTACGATTTCGACGATAACTGCCCCATCATCCGGGGTTCGCCACTTGGTGGTCTGAACGACGAGCCCGAGGGGGTTGAGAAGATTATGGAGTTGATGAACTCGGTAGACGAGTACATTCCCATTCCTCCCCGTGAGAACGAGAAGCCTTTCTTGATGCCTGTTGAGGACGTATTCTCGATTACCGGTCGTGGTACTGTATTGACTGGTCGTATCGAGACTGGTATCATCCACGTTGGTGATCCCGTTGAGATCGTAGGTCTTGAGGAGGAGATTAAGACTTCGACTTGTACCGGTGTTGAGATGTTCCGTAAGCTGCTCGATGAGGGTGAGGCTGGTGATAACGTAGGTCTGTTGATGCGTGGTATCGACAAGAAGGAGGTTAAGCGTGGTATGGTAGTTGCTAAGCCCGGCTCGATCACTCCGCACACCAAGTTCACCGCTGAGGTTTACGTATTGAAGAAGGAAGAGGGTGGTCGTCACACTCCGTTCCACAACAAGTATCGTCCCCAGTTCTATCTGCGTACTATGGACGTTACCGGTGAGATCCAGCTGCCCGAGGGCGTTGATATGGTAATGCCTGGTGACCACATCACCATTACCGTAGAGTTGATCTACCCCGTAGCTCTGAACGAGGGTCTGCGTTTCGCTATCCGTGAGGGTGGTCGTACCGTAGGTGCAGGTCAGATCATCTCGATTGTTGAGTAATTAATTTGACTCAAACATAGAGTAGCGCGACCTCGCGCCGCGCTACTCAACTTAGGGGCATAGTTTAAGGGTAGAATCACGGTCTCCAAAACCGTTGGTGGGAGTTCGAATCTCTCTGCCCCTGCAAGAAAAAAGAAAAAGTAAAGCTATGAGAATAGTAAATTATGTAAAAGAGTCCTATAAGGAACTTGAAGAGAAAGTTTCTTGGCCGAAGTTTCCTGAACTGCAAAGCTCAACGATAGTTGTTATGATTGCTTCCCTTCTATTTGCGATTGTTGTGCTGGCGATGGATATGTCGTTCGAGAACATTATGAAGTTCATTTATTCGCAGTTGGGTCGATAATACTTGACAAAGATGAGTGAAATTCAGAAAAACTGGTATGTGATACGTGCCGTAGGTGGCAAGGAGCATAAGGTCAAAGAGTATATCGAGGCTGAGGTGCGCCAGGACCACTTGGAGGATTACGTGTCGCAGGTTCTCATTCCTACCGAGAAGGTCTTTACCATTCGCAATGGTAAGAAGGTATCGAAGGAACGAGTATCTTATCCGGGTTATGTTCTCGTTGAGGCAGCTTTGGTAGGACAAATTCCGATAATGCTCCGCAATACCCCTAATGTGCTTGGTTTCCTCGGCGACTCGAAAGAGGAGAGTGCCAAAATGATCGCAACACCTCTACGTCCACAGGAGGTTAGCCGTATCTTGGGCCGTGTCGATGAGATGAGTGCAAGCGAGGAGGAGGTTGAAGTTCCGTTCTTTGTTGGCGAAACCGTTAAGGTTACCGATGGTCCGTTCTCGAGCTTCGAGGGCACGATCGAGGCAGTCGACAATGAGCGTAAGAAGTTGACCGTTTCTGTGAAGATTTTCGGACGCAAGACTCCTATGGAGTTGAGCTTTATGCAAGTTGAAAAAGAATAATTAACCAAAGGAAAGTTATGGCAAAAGAGGTTGCTGCATTTATTAAATTGCAGATTAAAGGTGGTGCCGCAAATCCTTCGCCTCCGGTAGGTCCCGCACTGGGTTCTAAGGGTGTGAACATTATGGACTTCTGTAAGCAGTTCAATGCTCGTACTCAAGATAAGGCCGGTAAGGTTTTGCCCGTTATCATCACCGTTTACAGCGACAAGTCATTCGATTTCATCGTTAAACAGCCCCCCGTAGCCGTACAGCCCAAAGAGGCTGCTGGGGTGTAGGCTGCATCGGCTGAGCCTAACCGTAAGAAGGTTGGTCAGGTAACTTGGGAGCAGGTTAAAACCATCGCTCAGGACAAGATGCCCGATTTGAACTGTTTCACGTTGGAGTCGGCAATGCGTATGGTGGCTGGTACTGCTCGCAGTATGGGTCTCAATGTCGTAGGTGAATTTCCCGAACTGTAATTAAAAGATTACGAAAATGAGTAAGCTGACCAAAAATCAAAAAATAGCCTACGCAAAGGTTGAGCCCGGTAAGGCGTACAAGCTCGCTGAGGCGGCAGCTCTTCTAAAGGAAATTACCTTTACGAAATTTGATGCTTCCGTTGATATCGACGTGCGTCTGGGTGTTGACCCCCGTAAGGCGAATCAGATGGTACGTGGCGTAGTAACGCTGCCCCACGGTACTGGTAAACAGGTTCGAGTTCTTGTACTCTGTACTCCCGACAAGGAGACCGAGGCAAAAGAGGCTGGCGCAGATTATGTAGGTCTTGACGAGTATATCGACAAGATCAAGGGCGGCTGGACCGACGTAGATGTTAACATCACTTCGCCCAACGTAATGGGTAAGGTAGGTGCTCTGGGTCGTATCTTGGGTCCCCGTGGTTTGATGCCCAACCCCAAGACTGGTACCGTTACTATGGAGATCGGTAAGGCCGTTAAGGAGGTGAAAGCCGGCAAGATCGACTTCAAGGTTGACAAGTTCGGTATCGTTCACACTTCGGTAGGTAAGATCTCGTTCACTCCCGAGCAGATCGTTGACAACGCTAAGGAGTTTATGGGTATGATTTTGAAGTTGAAGCCCGCCGCAGCAAAGGGTTCGTATGTTAAGAGCATCTATCTCTCGACCACGATGAGCCCTGGTGTGCAGGTTGATCCCAAATCAGTAGAAACCAAATAAGAGGAGGATAGACGATGACTAAAAACGAAAAGAAGGTTGTAATCGATACCTTAACTGCGAAACTCACCGAGTATCCTCACTTCTACCTGACCGACATCGCAAACTTGAACGCTGAGCAGACCGCAGCATTGCGTCGCAAGTGCTTCGAGAGCAATGTAACTCTGATGGTCGTTAAGAACACTCTGCTTCGCAAGGCGTTGGAGAATGTTGAGAAGGCTGACGAGGAGTTGGTAAAGGTATTGGAGGGTTCGACTTCGGTAATGTTCACCGAGACCGGTAAGACCCCCGCAGTCCTGATCAAAGAGTTCCGCAAGAAGAGCGAGAAACCCGTATTGAAGGCTGCATACGTTGAGGGTTGCGTTTACGTAGGTGATGACCAGCTCGAGAGCCTGTGCAACATCAAGAGCCGTGAAGAACTTATTGGCGATATCGTTGCTCTGTTGCAGTCGCCCGCTAAGAACGTTATCTCGGCACTCCAGTCGAACGCTGGCCAGAAGATCGCGGGTATCGTAAAGACACTCGAAGAAAGAAACAACTAATCAAGAACAAAAACAAGTAAAACAAATTTAATAAAATCTATACCATTATGGCAGATGTAAAAGTATTGGCAGAAGAATTGGTAAATTTGACTGTTAAGGAAGTAAATGAGTTGGCCGCTATCCTGAAAGAGGAGTACGGCATCGAGCCCGCTGCTGCTGCTGTTGCAGTTGCTGCTGCTCCCGCTGCTGCTGGCGAGGCTGCTGCTGCTGAGAAGACTTCGTTCGACGTAATCTTGAAGAGCGCAGGTCAGGCTAAGTTGCAGGTAGTAAAGGCTGTTAAGGAGATCACCGGTCTGGGTCTGAAAGAGGCTA
>JAZOMS010000216.1:0-8478 GCA_045654145.1 Alistipes sp.
CAAAATAGTCATAGCTCCTAATATATTTTGGAGCAAACCATTAAGACCAAGATATTCTAATCCAATATTATCAATAAAGATTCGACGGGTAATAAAACCCATTAAAGTCATTACTAATGATATACCTAATCCTGTTAATAAATTTTTTGTTGTATTAAGAGTTCGCATTAATTCGTTTTACTTCTTTAATTAGGCATAATAATAGACCTTGAGCAAATGGCATTGTGCTAAAATCTTTCGAATAATATCCAATCCCTCTCGTGTCGCCTTGGCAATAGAATATTTGTCCGCTTCTTAATGTAGAAGACATTAAGTTCTCTATAATTTTATTAACCGCCTCTTTGTATTTTACCGATTTTGTGATTTCATAACACTTTGACATTAATAAACCAATAAGAATGGTTGCAGAACTTTCTGAGAATCCGTTTCTGTTAAATAACATTTCTGCATAACCTCCATTTGCTAATTGTAGTGGTAATAGCGTTTCTCCTAAATTTATTACTTTATTTGTTAATGTCGTTTCATATCCAATCTTATTCTGGCGGCATATATCTAAACATTGTATTATCGCAAGTATATACCAGCCAGTACCTCTTCCCCAGTCATATATACCTCGTGGTCTATGGTATTTTATATCATATGCATGACAAGGCAAATTGCAAGTTGAATGAAATGCTTGATCATACTCTTCGATCTGTCGAATTGCTAATTTAATCGCATCATCAATATGGTAAATAGTGCCATACAACATCAAAAAAGGACATACCAATCCTAATGTGTCAACAAATCGAATATCTGGAATTTCACGACGATAAGGAATAGTGCCGTTGCTTAAATTTGTTGTTATATATTGATATGCTTCGTCCATCGCTATACGTATTCTTTGAGGATCGGAGCATGAGTAAAGAATAGAATAAGCCAATAAACCGATATCAACTTGTTGAATGTTAATTATCCAGTTGCCAGTGGTATAGTCAATGTTTCGATGTATTACATTGTCCTTATGTGGTGAATTATACTTGTGAAGTCCTAAAATAAGTCCAGCTTCTTGCCAATATTGAATAACGGCACTGCGTTGTTTATGGATAATATAATCCCATAGGAAATATTTATATTCATCTTTAATCTTCACATTTGATACTCTCAACGTCCATTTACAACAAGTTTGGTAAACTGCGTTTTCCCATTTGTGAAAGTTTTCCCAACGCCCAATGTGAAAAATCTTGTATATATTTCTTACATAGATGAATATATCACACGCAATGAATAAACAAGGAATAAGAAATATAAGCACCATAATTTTGTCCATATACTTACATCATTGTAATTGAAGATGTAATACTCGATCACGATACTCGGGCATCATCGACTGCAAATGAGAGCGAATCTGATCCTCGCGCTGATAGATCCAATCGAAAGCATTTGTCAAGTCGTCCTCCTTTGAGAGTGATTGTACGGGCAGAACGTAGTTTTCGTATGTTCCGAAAATATCTTTGGCAATACCTTTTGCCTTGACCGAATAACCCACGACCAACGTCGGAACGCAGGTTGAATAAGCAGCGATTGAGGCGTGTGTACGAGCAGCAATCATAAATCGACAACGAGCGATATAGCCTTTCAACTCCATACAATTGTGATCCTCAATCATTACCACACGTCCTGTGTGCTTATACTTCTCGAACAGCATTCGCAACGGCACGCGATCATCGTTTTCAGCCCAAACCACGTGCGGAATAAGCGCGATCTGCATATTCGTAGTTCTGATGATATGCTCGATCAGCAATTCGTAGTTTTTGAGAGTGATGTTGTCGCCTGTTTCGCAATTCATCACCATTGGACTGAGATTGATACCAACCGTATTACCCTCAACAAATCCCTTTGGGAGTGGCAAATCAATTCTATCTAACTGAAATGCTGGGTCGGGCAACAAAAAAGTTTGTTTTAAACCTTTACTTAACAGAGCCTCGTAGGTTAATGATTCCCTTGCCCAAATTTTCTCATAGCCTTTTAAGTCAATTAACATTCGCTCATCAATAGCGTTAGGCTCAATTGATGCCCCCCAAAGTATGCGAGGAACACCAACTCGGTCAACCATTTGATTGACTAAATAAATAAAATTATTGTGCCCATAACAATAGTTATCACCACCGATGGAAAGGAAATAGTCCGCCATACGTGCACCCTTGATTACTTGACGAAAAGTGGCTTCATCAAAAGCATTATTATGCCTCAATAACTTTGCTTTTAGCAAAGCTTTCAAGTGTACTATGCTACCCTTTGTGATGGGTAGTATGTCTTGTTCAATATGACAGATCTCATTGAGACCCACTTGTACATCTTGTATAGGTCGACTAGAATAAAGCGTAGCTGTTTTACCTAATAATTTTACGGTAGATCTGACGATGGCTTCGCATCCGTGATTGTCAGAACCTCCGTGAGGGTACATTACATATTTCATCTGAACACAAATGTTATTCGATGTATAATACTCCACTTAATCCACTTGGCACAATGGAATACGTGTTGATATTCTTTCAATTCTTTTATTTCTGGAATAGATAATATCTCTTTGTTACTTGTGGGAGTGCTGAAAATGCCATCATAAACTATTCCCCAAAGGCGTTTATACAACATTTCCTTGGCCGCTTGCATCCATATTCCACGATTTACATAAAAAGATCGAAGTAACTTCCATTGCTCATAATCCTGCGAGAACTGATTAGGACGAGCCTTAGTAGATAATGTGTCAACTCCTCTTCTATAATAATAGCTGATATCGTCTACCTGCGAAATCGTCTTGACAAAATTCAAATAATTGAGATTAAATAGCAGGTCCTCTCCATAGTTGCAGTTTAATGGAAACTTAATGTTATGCGATTTAATTATTGATGCTTTATATAATTTTGCACAAGGACCATACAATAAGAACTTATCATTAAGATCTACAAAGTTTTCCACATATTTCGGGCTTAGCTCAAAGGATTTATTGCCAAAGGGCTTAAAATCTATGATCGATCCATCGGGTTTTTCTTGTCTAAGACCAGTGATAACAATATCTGTCAGTGGAGCCATTGCTAAGCTATATAGATGATTCGATCCTATTGTATCATCGCTATCCACGAAAACAATAAACTCTCCGTTTGCTTCTTCAATACCTCGATTCCGAGCTTTTGAAACTCCTCCATTTTCTTGATGTATGACGCGTATGCGCCCATCTTGCAATGCCCATTTATCACAAATAGCCCCAGAACCATCTGTGCTTCCATCATTCACAAGAATACATTCCCATTCCTTATACGTCTGCGCTACAATTGATGCAACACATTCGTCTAAGTACTTAATAACGTTGTAAATAGGTACAATAACTGAAATCATTCTACAAATCCAATACCATTTCTTGATATAGCCGTTTTCATTTCTTCCTTCTTCTCCAAAGTAATTTCGCCTCGCAGAGTGTATGATATATCGAAACAAGGGCTTTCGCTCATCTGATTCCGCCTTTTAGATATATACTCGTCATAGGTACATATTACACGCGCGGGATTTCCTACTGCTACAGAATTAGTCGGGATATCGCGACTAACGACACTTCCAGCTCCAACCACCACCTTATCTCCAATAGTTACATTAGGCAAGACTATTGTTCCTGCACCAATAAATACATCATTACCAATCTTTACTTTACCCAGTACGGTCTTTCCTAAAGGACGCTTTGTTGATGCATCGTGAGCTAATATATGAACGCGGGGCGCAAGAGTTACCCTATCTCCAATTTCAATCAGCCAACAATGACTTAAATCAATTATGCTTTCAAATTGGATATCGCAATTTTTTCCAATTTTCAGCCCGTTTTCAATTGCAATTTCAAGAAATGGGCGGTCGTCTTATGTAATATTTTATGACGAATAAAAGCTCGAATGGCTAAATACAATCGTGCAAACATAATGAATACTACTATTGGTTATTGTTGTAATTCACATCGGACAAGCCTTTTTCTTTTGACTTTAAGATGATTTCTCGTGAATCAATTGGGTTGTAAAGCACAATGGCACGTTTGATATCAGGAAATAGATTCAATGAGGCTTGACGTGCTGTTTCTGAAACGGCAACTATGACATCAAACATTTTGTAACAAGACTGCTCTTCTTTACGATTATGGAACGCGATATCAGTCCAATGATTATTCTGTAAGTCAATATGCACCCAAGCTATTTTTTTCGATTTTGAATTGGTCGATCCACTTACAATGCGCGTCGAATATCCTTCAATGAAAGCCACTTCTGTGTCATATTTTCCCCTCACAAAGAGCCGATAGAATAAAGATGGTGAGAAATGATTATATATCAATATCTTGATATAGTTGCGCCATTTACTATGCCCGAAAATATATCTAAAAGTAATGTTGGGGGGATAATTTTCATCGAGTTTGTCTTTATGTAGAGAATAGAGTGTAATATCAAATCTATGTGAATCTAAATGGCGTAGCAATGTCTGCAAAACCTTTTCCGCACCACCGCCATACAATGAATTTACAAAAAAAACAATCTTCCGTTTCATTCTGCGAGTAACGTTTCTATCGGTTTCATCAAACTTTCTATGGTGAAATCTTTACCTCGTTCTACGGATTTTTGACGATAATGTTCTAACAGCATAGGATCTGCTAATAGCCCCTTTACGCCTTCATAGAGAGCTTCCTCATCATTCTCTGTAATAATGCCATACTCTCCATCTTTTAGCAGTTCTGTCATACCCGAACAATCTGTCGTAATTACCGGCAGCCCCAAAATTAAGGCCTCAGTTACAGCAGTACTGTAACCCTCACTTCTGGAAGAACATACGAATAAATCACATTGAGCAATGTATTTGTATGGATTGGACTGAAATCCCAAAAGCTTGACATAGTTTTCAAGATGATTCTCTCGTATATATTGTTTCAACTCTTCTTCTTGTGAACCTGTTCCAAGAATCCACAATTCAAAATCAAAGCCATCATTGACTAACCGATTGACCACACGGACCAAACGATCATATCCCTTTTGATGGACTAAACGCCCGACAGTTACAAGACGTATCGGATGTTTGAGATTTTCGATTTTTTCAGAAGCCATAGTTGTAATATTTTGGGCTGTTATTGGATTGTATATTGTCGTTACAGGTATGGTAACACTTCTAAATGTGTTTTGAAAGCCTTGACGTGCTGTGTCAGATACGCAGCAGATTTTGCTGTATTTATTATATGTTTTTACTTCTGCCGCAATAGTTTTGAAAATAGATGTTGTCCAATGATTATTCTGTAAGTCAGTATGCACCCACGCATACTTCCTTGCCTTGCGATTTGTTGAATAACTCAGTAATTTTGTCGAGAATCCTTCGATATAAGCTACTTCCACTGCATTACCTTGTGGGACAAACAGTCGATATACCCAAGATATAGGTAGCCATTTGTATACCAGATGATGCTTAAACACATATAGAATCTTAGATAATACATTACTATTCAATGGCTCTCGCAGAATGGCTTTGTAGTTCACTGCTTGCATTACATCGGCTTCATACTTTCCTCCACCACTGATGGCACATACCGTTACATCAAACATATCCTTATCAATGTGTTGAACTAACGTTGTTAATACCTTCTCAGCTCCACCACCCGCTAATGATTCTATCAAAAAAAGTACTTTCCGTTTCATTTTATTTCATTGGCTTTATACTCAAAGGTAACGCTGTCATTTGTTATAAATGAGTGCTTTATGGTTTGCTTTTCTGATAATTAAATTCATATCTAATGATGGTCGATAGAGTGGTGCTTTTGTCTAGCATATAAGATTCTCATATTAACTTAAATCTTCTCCAACATTGTTGCGGGGATGTAGGTCGTGGCGACCGAGATCACGTCGTTGAGGCGCACCACCACGCGGCGATGACCTTTGATGCGAATCAGTTCGCCCTCAATTCCCATCATCGGTCCGCTCGTAACGCGTACGCGATCGCCTGCCGCCAACGGAATATCGACCAACGTCAGGCAGTCGTCGGGCATCTCAACCAAAAAACGGAAATCGCTCATCTGTTTGTCAGTGATCGGTGCGGGGCGCCGTTCGGCGCGATCGAGCACATAACGCATGGGTAGCGATAATTCATTGACTATGTCGTAACACGCCTCGGCCTCCACTCGAATAAACACTACATTGGGTATCAGTGGTACTTCGATGCGACGCTTGCGACCGTTATAGACCCTCTCCTGCCAACGCATAGGCAGATAGCACTCCACGCCCACCTCCTCCAAACGACTCTTAACACGTCGAGCGAAGTTGTTGCGTGTGTATGCGACGAACCATTGAGGCTCAGGGGTATTACTCATTCTTTTTGGGGAAATTCAACTCGAAATGGGAGTGCCGGGCACGCTTCGCGGTTGTCAATGAATACTCGAACGCATCAATGACAAACCCACATACTCATTCACGTACCTGATCACTCACTCTTACACAGATGTAAGTTCCCAAGTATTCAACGTACAAAGGTACGTTTTTTCTTTTTATAATGCAAAGTATAGCAACGGTTTTTCGCATTCCGAAAGGGCTAAATTTGACCACAAAACGAAGATAAAGTTTGTCGGAGCTGCGAAAAGGGTGTGGAGTGATGTTGCGATCTCGAAAAATTTACTACCTTTGCGCTCGTTAAATATTAAGAAACTATTTCAAAATCGAAGAATATGGAACTGAAAGAGATTTTGGCAATTTCGGGTCAACCCGGCTTGTTCAAATATGTTGCACGCAGCAGCAATGGTGTTATCGTTGAGTCGCTTATCGATGGTCGTCGCCAAAATACATCGGCTACGGCACGTGTCAGCGCACTGACCGAGATCGCTATTTTCACCGAGGATGAGGATATGCCGCTGGCATACGTTTTCGAGAAGATTTATGCTTACACCGAAGGTAAGGAGGCGATCAGTCCTAAGGCAGATGCAGCGGCATTGAAGAGCTACTTTGCGGAGGTGTTGCCTGAGTACGATCGCGAGCGTGTTCACGTGTCGGACATCAAGAAGGTTTTCGCTTGGTACAATATGCTGGTTTCGGCTGGTATGACCGAGTTCAAATTGCCCGACGATGAGGCGCAGACCGAGGAGTAATTTCGCGATTCAAAACCTACAATTAAGCCGCACCTGACACGGGTGCGGCTTTTGTTTAATTAACCATTGCTTATCGCATCTTTTTCAGCGGCTTGATCGACTTTGGTTTGATCATCGCACGATCCCATCTCGCTTTGTATAATGTGCCGTCGCTATCCTGAATTATGCCCTTGCCGTGGGGTATTCCATTGTTCGATTTGACCGAGAATTTCATTCCATTCGGAGCTACGTATGTTCCCTTGCCGTGGGGCAAAAATCCCATCCACATTCCGCTATAACTGCTGCCGTCGGCATAGATCATCATACCGCTACTTGGGAGGTTCTTGTACATTATCTGCCCGTTGTAGTACGAGCCATCTTTGTAGCGAGCTATGATCAAACCAGTGTCGGGATTCATCTCCTCTGCGATAGGGTGGCTTTGCGATATATTCTTGTGGCGTGCGAATGCCCAAGGTACGGGTACATTTCGGTCGCCCCATCTGAATTCATATAGTCCATTGTATATGCCCGAATACCAGATTGTTGCAATTGCGCCTTGCAGGGCTCGTCGCTCCTTTTTGCGTTGTTGTCTATCTTGTGCAATAGTGTCGCTCGGAAGGCAACATAACATTACGATGAGTAGAATTACAAATCGTTTCATAGACACAAAATTTTGAAGGTTCACACAGAATTAACTCCTTTTTGCAAAGGAAGCGATTTTTATCCAAAAATCCAAATTTTTTGCGCAATGAAATAGATTTTCTAAGGGTGTCTTTTTACAATAATATATTGCAAGAAAGGCATAAAAAAAGCCACCCCGTAGGGTGGCCAAAATTGTTCGAAATAATCTTGTTGATTACATTCTTTCGGGAACGTCGATGCCCAGCAGAGCCATACCCGAACGGATTACGCGAGCAACCTCCGACGCCAATTGCAGACGCATCTGGCGCACTTTCACGTTCTCCTCGCGCATAATCGAGTGGTCGTGGTAGTAGCTGTTGAACGACTTTGCCAGATCGTAGATATAGGCACCGATGATCGACGGAGCGAAGTTCTCGCCTGCCGATGCAACCACCGACGGATAGTCGCTCAGCGTCTTGATCAACTCGATCTCCTCTTTCAGGTAGTCGATGCCTACGACGCGACCCGAGTAGTCGATACCGCTCTCGGCAGCCTTACGCAATACTGAGCGGATACGTGCGTGGGTGTACTGGATGAAGGGACCTGTATTGCCGTTGAAATCGATCGATTCGCGCGGATCGAACAGCATAGTCTTCTTGGGATCGACCTTCAAAATGAAGTATTTGAGCGCGCCCAGACCGACCATCTTCGAGATTGCCTCAGCCTCCTCGTCGGTGCAGCCGTCTAACTTG
>JAZOMS010000217.1:0-3563 GCA_045654145.1 Alistipes sp.
TCAACCTTCTGCTCCCAAGGCTTGCGACCTGCGAAGAAGGTCGAGCCAGCAAACTTCTCAGCATAAGGTGCAACAACGTCGTTGTTCGAAGCGCGGAGCTCCAACATATAAGCGATCTTCTCCTCGTTAAGACCTGCGGGATCGTAGATGTAACCGTCGGGACCCGAGATGGTTACAACCTTAGCACCCAACTCAGTAGCCTTAGTAGCAACGCCCCAAGCCACGTTACCGAAGCCAGAGATGCTGATCACCTTACCCTTGATTGAGTCGCCAGCGGTCTCCAACATCTGACGCAGGAAATATACTGCACCGAAACCAGTAGCCTCGGGACGGATCAATGAGCCACCATAGGTCATACCCTTACCGGTCAGCACGCCCGTATTCTCGCGAGCCAACTTGCGGTACATACCGTACAAGTAACCGATCTCACGGCCACCTACGCCGATATCACCTGCGGGAACGTCGGTCTCGGGACCGATGTGGCGCCACAACTCAGTCATAAATGCCTGGCAGAAGCGCATAACCTCGCCATTCGACTTGCCCTTGGGGTTGAAGTCCGAGCCACCCTTAGCACCGCCCATAGGCAGAGTGGTCAGAGCATTCTTGAAGATCTGCTCGAAACCGAGGAACTTCAAGATCGAGGGATTCACGCTGGGATGGAAACGCAGACCGCCCTTGTAGGGACCGATAGCGTTGTTGAACTGAACGCGGTAGCCGGTGTTAACCTGCACGTCGCCCTTGTCGTCAACCCAAGTTACCTTGAAAGTGAACTGACGATCGGGCTCAACGATACGCTCAGCGATACGGTTTGCCTCGAATTCGGGGTGCTGGTTATATACCTCCTCAACGGTCATCAACACCTCGCGCACTGCTTGAAGATACTCCTTCTCGCCTGGATGACGGAGTTCGAGATCCGCCATAAGTTTGTTTACATTCATAGTAAAAGTTTTTTAGGTTTATGATTATATATCTGTTTATTCGTCCTATCGCAGCTCGCTGCAATTTTAATCTATCTACAAAGCTAATAAATTTTATTATACATTGTAACTCGCAGAGTCCATTTTTTTGAATTTATTTTGCAATTTTGATCACTCCGCGGTTGTTTCGACCATCGACATAGACCGTAAGAGGCTCCGCAAAGCTCACACGACGCAGGAATTCTCCCTCCTCCGCAGCCTCCATTGCGTCCAATCGCTCGACATCGAACGTACCATCGCCCTCGAACGGATTGATCGTTAAGTAGCCTATTCCGAGCGAGGTAACATTCTGGAAGAAGTGCGTTCCCTGACTCGGCTCGACGCGGAAGTTCTCCAAGCCGCACTCGACGATAACCCTCGCCTCCGAGATGTGCGACCACTTGACGGGAATACCCAGGAAGGGATCGCTCGATCCCCAACGACCCGGTCCAACCAACACATAGCCACGACCCTCATCGCGCATACGCGAGTTGAAGGCAAGTAGCTCCGCGGCGATCTGCTCGGTGCGGAGGTTGTCGAAAGCCTGCGGTTTGACATAGACGATATCCGATATGCCGTGCATCGCCCCCACACCCAACGCCCGCTCGGCATAGATCAGCGCATCATCGCCACTATGTTCGTCCCACTGTGTCGAGATGTCATCGTTGGTCGAGATGATGGGACGGATCTGCAAGAAGTTGAAGATCTTCTTCTGTCCTGCCTTGACATCCAAATTTACGGCAAACTCCATCTCAACCGGGCAACGCATCTCCTGCTCTCCCATCGAGAGCATATCCTCGATGATCTGCGCCAACGGGAATGAGCCATATTTCAATATTCGATTGAATGTTACCAATTTACGTCCCTTGTCGAAGTGCGATTCCGAGAGCGTTCCTTCGAGCATATTCCACGTCGAGGAGGCGTGTTGCACGTTACGCATCGACGAGTGGTCGGCAACGGTCAGGCGTGCTAAATTTACCGAATCGTCGCTCGAAATATGGAACGACGAGGGACGCATATCGAGCGCATAGAACTCGCGCTGCGTATCGCGCAACGTGAGGTCGAGTGTCGAAGTCTGCAACGCCTTCTGCGGATAGTGAGGTGAGAAACGGAGCGTCTGTCCGCCTTCGACCACCATTTTACCTAAGCCCAAAGCGATGTTCACGATACCCTCTTCGGGGCGTTCGTCGCCAATCGGATAGTGGTTGATCGATCGTGCCACGCCCGACAGCGTCGGGAAGAAGTAGCCATCCTCCAACGTACCGCACACCTGCTGCACGATGACCGCCATCTTCTCCTCGCTCAACATATTCGACGAGGTGGCAATGTAGGCACGGCTGGCGGCGAAATAGACCGAGGCATAGACACTCTTGATCGCCTTGCTCAGCAGTCGCAGCATCTGGCTCTTGTCCTCGGTGTTGGGGATCATATAGGTCGAATAGATACCCGCAAAGGGTTGATAGTGCGAATCCTCCAACTTGGATGACGAACGCACTGCCAATGGATAATCGACCGTTGCGAGATATGCTTTCAGTTCTGATATGAGCTGCTCGGGCAGGCGCGAAGCCACAAACTCCGACAACAACTCCTCATCGCTCATCTCCGACGACACGACATACTGCAACTCATTCTCCTTGATGAAGCGATCGAAGTAGTCGGTAGCAATGACAATCGTACGCGGGATCAGAATACGGATATCATCGTATTTGTTATACTCGTGGTACTTTTGCAACATACTGTTTATGAAGGCCAAACCTCGCGCTTTACCTCCCAGTGAACCCTCACCCAAACGGGCGAAACCGATGGCACTGCTGTACGACTCCTTGTCGAAACGTGCCACGACACCTTGACCGAGCATAGTACGATAGTCGCGAATCAGCGCAACAAGCTTCTGACGATGCTCCTCAATCGAGTCGAAATGGGCACGATCGAGAGCACGGATCGAGGCTGCCAGCGGAAACAGGCCTCGCGCATAGAGCCACTTCGAGAGGTGATTCTGCGAGGTGTGGTACTCGAAGACCGAGTCGGGTATCTGTGCAATCAATCTCTGCATATCGCGCAGATCCTTGGCTCGACCGATCAACATACCATTTGTCGGATCGCGGAACTCGAAATCACCAAAGGCGAACTCACGACCAATGTACTCAGCCAGCTCCTCGTGGAGAGTCTTCGAGTTCTTCAAGATGAAGCCTACGCCAAACTCCTCGGCCTGCTCACGGAAGCACTCCTCAGACGATTGCAACAGGATGGGCATCAGCGGATTATCCTCACGTATCAGACGACAAAGCCCAATGCCAGCATCCTTCTTCTCATCCGTACTGCGATCGGTCGGATGCATCGGGAAACCCACATCCGAGATCACGCCGAGCAGATTACCCTTGTAGCGCTGATAGATGCGCACCGCATCATCGTAGTTGGTCGCAAGGAGAATCTTCGGGCGGGCACGCTTACGCAGGATCTGCTGCTGCTCGTTATAGGCATCTTTTAGAAACTCGCTATTTTGCAACAATACAAGTTTGTAGATCGCGGGCAGGTAGGTCGAGTAGTAGCGGATCGAGTCCTCGACCAGCAGGATCGACTGCACACCACCCTCCAAGATATCCTTGT
>JAZOMS010000218.1:0-5413 GCA_045654145.1 Alistipes sp.
AGATTGTATATATATCAAGGCGAGACGGCGGTTGTGCGATTCGTGGTAAATCAGAATGAGGCAGCTATGCAGATCCCAGATTCAATGCACTTTGATGTCGATATTCGAACAACATCAATGGGCAATTCTCTTTCGCTCAGCGACAGAGTTGATCGATCATTAGCTTCTGATGGCATTATACAGTTCGCGCTGACCTCCGAGGATACAATGGCTCTCACTCCTGGCCGTGCGACTATTGCAATCACGATCTCGCACGAGGGTCAGGTTTACAAGGGGGCTTCATCGGCTCTTGATGTGCTACCACCATTCTATACACCGACCCCAGCGAATAGTAGAGAGATCCCATTGGCAATCGTGATGACTAATAAGGTCATCGAAGTGGGTGTAAACTTCCTCGTGCCATCTCTGACGATTGCTCAGGAGCTCGGAAATGGATCGAATGTGGTAGTATCGCAAGCAGCAGTAACTAACGCATTGAAGCATATTCTCGGCTCAGTACTGGTCGAGGCGACAGAGGAGGAGATCAAACAAATGCTGGAAGATGGCACGTGGGATCCCAATGTGATCTATTATTCGAAGGAGGAGTAACGATGTTGTTTTTTCGAGGAGAGTATTTTGGCGCAGTCCAATCGTATAAAGATAAGATTATCGCCTCGATGGTCTTTCGAGGCGCAAAAATATGGCAGTCAATAAGTAAATATTGGCGTAGAACTGATAAGTGGCGTCGTGATCAAAAGTGGTAAGTATGGCTAAAATAGTAGACATTAACGAATCTTGGGAGGGACGTCCCAAGGGTGAAATCGAGGAGTATATCAAGGAGCAGGGCATTGGTGCTGCTCACGAAGCTCGTGATCAGCGTTGGGGTGCATCATACTTCGATCCTCTGACATTTATGCAGTATGGCTTCCGCAATGCCGACGATAAGGCTAAGTGGCTAGCCACTGGCGATGACTCATTAATTGTAGGCGAACCGACGTTGTTTAGCTTTGCGACCAAGCAAAGCCGCATTCGTATAGTGAACGAAATGTCTTCTAACAATCTATACTATACAACGAAGAACACAGAAGCTCAGATCTCTTGTTCTTTCATTTCGGAAGAGAAGGGTTTAACGGAGAACAATTATGTGGAGATCGACGAGGACTTCTTGGTCAAGGTAGAGATTGATCGCGGCTACACGGGCAAATTCGACACGCTTGTATCTGATCAGCTTGTGTTGAATGGCGCTCGCTTTACGATTGATGTGCGCCAGGCACTCGCTGTCGGTAGCAATCGCGTGCGAATTACGGTCAAAGGTGCCATATCGGAAGCTTCTGCCTATCTATTGTACACCGTCAACCTCACCTCAATGTACCTCTCACCATCGAAATTTACGTGGTATGCACCGTTCATTGAAGGCGCGACCTATAATTTGGGTGGTATGAATATTGGAGGTAATCTTCAAAAGATTCTCAAAATTAAGGTTGCCAAAGAGGGTTACGAGAAGATCTATGAGGTTAATATCGGCTCGGACACCTATCTCACCAACGCATACACCTTTACGGGTTTAGAGTTCCCTACTTCGGGCACAGGTATCTACAACGTAGAACTTTGGCTCGACGCTAACGGATTGGAGAGCGAGCACCTGCGTTACAATATTATCTGCGTATCGCAAGCCGACCAATATACGGCTCGTCTGATTTCGGTAAGTGAACAGCCCGACAAGGTGTTTAACTTTGCTGAAAACAGCCTTTTCAAATATGCTATCTACAACGCAGGTGCAGCTACGGGTACTCCGCACGTTAAAGTGTCGAGTATTGTTAAGGCAACGCCTACTGTGTTGGTTGATGAGGACTTAGTAGATGTTCCTACTGGTGCACCGCTTGATTACACGGTCGCAATCGAGATCGAAACTGAGGAGACTGACGTACAGCTCGACGCAGTGATTACCTTTGGCAACGAGCAGCAGACAATCTACGCAGTCGATAACAGTAAGTCGTATCCCGCTACGGCTGGCTCTGTATTCTACATCAACCCCGCTATTCGCTCTAATGCGCAGGAGAATAAGGATAAGATCGTGAATGCGGTCGATGCGAAGGAGTACGCAGCGACCTTTGAATATATGGCTTGGACTGACGGCACAGATGGCTGGACGACCGATAACGCAGGACGCAAGTGTTTGCGTTTGCCTGCACGTTCGGTATGCAACATTCCCTACCAGCCTTTCGTCAAGATGTCAGGTAGCAAGACCATCGAATTTACCTACAAGGTCGAGAACGCTGCCGACTACGACGAGCCGATTATTACCATTTGCGACGATCCGACGAGTGCGGAGTTCCGAGGTATTAAGATTACCCCGAAGCAGATCGCTATCCACTCTCGTGATAAGAAGGACACTGAGTTACAAAACTATAAGCCGACCGACGAGGAGACGCTAAACATTATCATTTCGGTGATCCCTAACTATAAGACCAACTATGGTAACTTGGTCAAGGTTTGGTGCAATGGCTCGCCCGTGCGTGAGTTCTCATTCGAGAGCAATGATTCGTGGTTGCAGAGTGGTAATATCATTCTCGGCTCGGAAACAGCAGACTTGTTCCTCTATAAGATGCGTGTCTACGAGTCGGCATTTGGGGCTCCCAATGCAATGCAGAATTTCGTCAATTCGTTGCCGACCGCAGAGGATAAGCAGGCGGCACAAGCGCAGATCGACAAGGCTATCAACGATAGTTACCAGCTCGATTATGACGCTTGCGTGAAGGCAGGGCTGAACACCTTTGAGATTGAAATGCTCGACGGTGCAGAATTGCCGAGTATCACACACCCCTCTGGTGGCAAATGTAATCTGTTGATCAGCATTAAGAATTTGATCGACGGCGAGCTTGACGACTATATGCGTTCGTTGCTGTCGGGTAAGGCAATCCTTAATCAGCCCGTAGCAGGTCAAGGTACTACCGCGATGACGTATGCGGTTTGGAACTTGATTTGGAAATTGCTCGCTGAATACATTAAGCGACGCATTACGGCGAAGAAAAACTTTGCTTCGTCGATGCAATCCCACAAAATGGGTGCGACCCGTTTATTTAACATATTGAACAAAAAGGTTGTCGGACCTAATGAGGCAGGGGCAAATGTCGCGGTATTGCAATACCCCGTGTATGGCTTCGTTAAAGTCAAGGTAGAGGGTACGACAGACCAATATAACCGAGTACCTATTGGCTTATACACAATCGGTCCTGACAAGGGCGACAAACACACATTCGGCTACGACGATCCTCGCTTCAAAGATACGTTAATCCATATGGAGGGTGCGGATCATACCCCTATGGCTGTCGGTATGGACTACCCGTGGGAGGCGACGCGCTACGACGCAAGTAAGGAGGCAATGGGCGCAATCGGCAATACGGGCGATGTCGTAGCTGCTTGGGAGGTAGGTGCAGCAGGATCATTCGACCCCGAATCGTCAGCAGATCAAGCCAACGTTCAAGCAATGCTTGACGCGGAATTCAAGCCAGCGTATAACGTCGCGTATCACAACTCGCCGTACATTTTGGGCGTGAGCGAAACCCTCGATCAGATTAATGCCGATGTAGCCGCTTGGCGACGCAATACTACCGATGACGGCAAGAGCTATTCGCAGTTGGAGTTTTACACGATTGGCACGTATGAACTCTATTATTACAACATACAGCGACAGCGATACGAGGCTACGGGCGTGAATGTTTTGAACGATATAGGTTTGACCGCAAGCGACGTTTCGTCGATGACCGCATACTCGATCAACGAGATGATCAAAGACGCGCGACGCGCTCGTTTCAAGGCTAATTGGGGTGGATATTGGCACACAGACGATTCGATCTTCCAATATACGTTTAATATGATGTTCGGCGCGACCGACAACTACAAAAAGAATACATACCCCTATAAGTTCAAATTGTTGGCTGACGGTGGTAGGTGGCGTTGGCGAGCTGATGACCTTGATACGTTGTTTGACATCAACAACCAAGGTCTTGCGGCTAAGGCTTATTCGGTGCTTGTGGGCGACCAAACCTCGACGGGTAGTGGCTCTATCTATCGTGGTGATACGTCGGTATTCTGGACGTTGATCAGAGAAACCTGCCAAGAGGAGATCAAAGCTATGGTACACCGTATCTTCGATGCTATGGTGGCGATGTCGCCTACGGGCAACAATACGCTTGAAAGGATCGTGGGCTGTATTAAGCTCTACTTCTGGGATCCAGCGCAAAACTACTTCTCCGCGGCGGCATACAACGCAGACGCTGAATACACCTACGAGGATTCGTGGGCGGCTGGTCTTTGGAAAGAGGTTAATCCTCTCTCGCAGGCTTTGGGCGGACACTATGAGGCGGAGCGCGATTGGGTAACAATGCGAGTGCTGTTCCTTGCAAGTTACTACAATTATGGTCCGTTCGGAGCTGTCAATGATTCGTTCTCGGATACCTCGACTGGTCAGCTCGTCTATGGTGGCGCAGGTCAGCATACGTTCGAGATTACGCCCGCTATTGATTTCAACCCGACCATCTTGCGTGGTCAGTCGGAGTTAGTAACGGTGGGTGATCGAGTGAAGGCTGGCGAAACGGTTGATTTAACCGTTCCCGATTCGTCGGGCGCAGATACACGTATCTACGTGCAGGGTGCAGATTGGTTCGAGGATATAGGCGACTTGTCGCAGTTGGAGGTGTCGGCAGACAATCCCTCACTCGCAGTCGGCTCAAAGCGTATGCAACGCTTGAAGATTGGCGACGAAGTAGCGGGTAACGTAACGTCAAACCTCAAAACATTAACAATGGGTGCAAACCCCTCAATGATGGTTGTGGACGCTCGTAACCTTACCTCGCTGACGGGCACGGTTGATCTGTCGGGTCTGCCTCGCTTGCGTCAAGCGTTGTTTGGTGGGACTAATGTACGTTCGCTGGGCGTTGCAAGTGGCTCAAAGGTTGAACATTTGCAGTTTGGCGACGGCACAACATCGCTCACGTTACAAAACTTGAAGTTCCTCGAAACGCTCGAAATTGGCGACAAATCGCAGATCGAGTTCTTCCGTGTCGAGAACTGCGAGGGTTTCAATCCTTTCGGTCTGTTAAAAGAGGCGTATAACCTCGATAGTCAGGCGTTAAAGGACATTCGCATTATCGGTTTTGTCTATGATGGCGATGCGACCGACGCTGATATGTTGGCTAACCTTGCTAATGATCTCGACAAGAACGGCAACGATCACGCCTACAATGGTATCAACTCTGAGGGTGCACCTATGCCCGACGCTCACCCCGTCATCGAGGGCACGTTGAACATCGCAGGCTCAATCTACGAGGATTCGGCTGAGACTATTCGTGCCAACTACCCGAACTTGACTTTGGTTATAGAGGGTGGCTACTACATTCGTTTCGCTGACCCCGTTGTTCAAGAGATTTGCGCA
>JAZOMS010000219.1:0-3243 GCA_045654145.1 Alistipes sp.
TGCCCTTGATCTCCTGCACCTCGCCAACGCCGTCCTGCTCCCTGATGCGTACCTTAGTGCCCACCTCGATAGTACGTGGCACCTGCTTTTCGACCACCTCGCCACTCTCCGTCTTGCCGCCTGCTGCTTTGCGCTCCTCGCGACGTTGACGACGACGCTCGATGCGCTCCATTTCGCGGTCGACACGTGCCGAACGCTCAGCCTCGGCTTCCTCGTCGCGCTCGGTACGTTCGCGCATATCGTTCAACTCTTGGCGAGCCAATCGCGTCAGTTCTTTCTCGGCTTGTGATTCACGAATGGTGCGTATGGTGTTCTCAATCTGGCGGTTAGCCTCCGAAATCAATCGCTGCGCCTCCTCCTTAGCCTCGCGGATAATCTGCTGTCGCTCGGCTTTGATGCGCGAAAGTTGTTCGGCATACGATGTTTCGAGCTCCTCAACCTTGCGGTCAGCTATGCGGATTCGATCACGTTTCTGCTCCCAATAGCGACGATCGCGCGCAATTTCTCGCAACTGACGCTCGATATTGATATGGTCGCTACCGGCCTTTTCGCTTGCCGTGCGGATAATGTTTTCGGGCAGACCTATCTTGCGTGCGATCTCGACAGCAAACGAACTACCCGGCTTGCCCATTTCGAGGCGGAACAACGGACGAATGTTCTGCACGTCGAACATCATCGCTCCATTTTCAACCCCCTCGTGATTAGATGCAAAGTATTTGATATTGGAATAGTGCGTCGTGATGACACCATAGGTGCCACGCTCGACCAACTGTTCGAGAATCGCCTCGGCAATCGCTCCTCCCATAATCGGCTCAGTACCCGTACCGAACTCATCGATCAGTACCAGCGTTTGCGATGAAGCTCCGCTGAGCATATTCTTCATATTCATCAGGTGCGATGAGTAGGTACTCAGGTCGTTGTCGATCGACTGCTCATCGCCAATATCGATGAATATCGACTCGAATAGTGGCAACTCCGAGTTCTCGCCACACGGAATCGGGAAACCGCATTGGAACATATATTGTAGCAGTCCGACAGTCTTCAAGCAGACCGACTTACCGCCCGCATTGGGACCCGAGATGACCAAAATATGTTTCTCGCTGTTGAGCACCATATCGAGGGGCACAACGCTCTTTTTCTCCTTTGCCAGCGCGAGGGCTAACAGCGGGTGGCGTGCGGTGCGCAACTCCATACGACCGTCCAACGAAACGATCGGGCGCACGCAACCATTCTCGGCAGCAAAACGACCCTTGGCTCGCAACATATCGATTGTCGCAAGGTAATCGGCCGATGCCTCGATGGTGTCAATTTCGGGACGAATGCGATCGGTCAACTCGCTCAGAATGCGAACAATCTCGCGTCGTTCGGCATACTCCAACTCTCGCAACTCATTGTTCAACTCGACCACCTCCACCGGCTCAATAAAAACGGTCTTACCCGTAGCCGATTCACCCTGTATAAAGCCGTTCAGTTTACGTTTGTTGCCTGCCGCTACGGGGATTACCGCACGACCATCACGTATCGATAGGGTAGCGTCTGCCTCGACGATTCCAGCACTCTTAGCCGCTTGTAGCACCTGCTGCAAACGCTTCGAGGCCTGTCCCTCGCGCTCGCGAATCGCACGACGAATGCGGTAGAGTTCGTCCGAGGCACTGTCGCGCATCTGACCGAAACGATCGATCAACGAGTCGATATGGTTGGCGATAGCTTCGAGCGAGATCACATCCTCCGTGAGTCGGTATAATTGGGGATAGATTGTTCTCTCACGCGAGCGGATGAATCGACTCACGGCATCCACCTGTCGCAGTGCGCGTGCCAGCAGTACAGCCTCTTCCAGATCTAGGAATGTGCCCTCGACACGCACCTTCGAGATCAGCGCTGTCAGGTCGCAGAACTCCTCATTGGGAAACTCGTGCTCCATCTGGATGATCGTGCGCATCTCGTCGGCCAAGGCAATACGGCTCTCGACCACATCGCGACGCGATGAGAAGCGGTGCTCGTTGAGTTTCGATTGTGCGGCCTCGGTATTGCAACGTTCGGCTACAAGGGCACGAATGCGGTCGAAACCTATTTTCGATTCAAAGTTTGCGGGATAGATCATAGTCTGATATAAAACGAACGAGCCACCTAACGCCTTTCGAGGGTTAGATAGGCTCATTCGGTCTGTTCTGTTAGTGTTATTCGGCTGCGCCCTCGTTCTGCTGTTTTGCTGCCTTGGCCGCCTTTTTCTCAGCCTTAGCGGCTTTGCGCTCAGCCTTCTTGTCGGGATCCGATCCGAATACCGACAGATGGACGTAGCGTGTGGGATGCTCCTTCAAGTCGGCCAGTAGAGCCGACAGATTGCCACTTGCCGTTGCCAGATTGTTGTAGAGCTCATTGTCGGTCATCAATTCACCGAGCGAACCTTTGCCTGCATTGATCGAGGCGAGCATTGCACTTACGTTGTCGGCCGTAGCGGTGAATGCCTTGACGAGCGAATCGACCTTAGCCTGCTCCAACTGCTCGGCTACGGCATCTACATTGCCGATGATGCGATCGAAACGCTCGGTATTCTGGTCGAGCATCTCGGCCAAGCCGTTGAGCGATATTACGATACCCTCAATATTTTTGCGCTCCGATTTGAGTACGCCATCAAGTGTCGAGCTGATCGAGTTTAGGTTCGACATTGTGCCGCTTAGATTGGCGGTGTTCTGCTCGACGAGCGCATTGAGATTGGTCAATGTCGTTGCCAGATTGTCGGCCACAACAGCAAGTTTGCCCTTCAAGTCGCCCAACTCGTTACCGATCGACGACATCATATCTGCACCTGCATCCGAGATGATCTTATCGCCACGTTTGAGCACTTCGCTTGCTGTGCCGAGTTCGAGCATAATTGCCTTGCCACCCATAATGCCGTCGTTGTAGATCACAGCGCGTGAATCGACAGGTAGACGATATTGGCGTTTCACCGAGATGGCAACCTCCACTTCGTTACTCTTCGAGGGGTCGAAGGTGATGCCCTCGACCGTACCCACCTTCACACCGTGAATGGTTACTGCGGCGGCGGTTTGCAGTCCGTTGACGTTGGCATAGGTTGCATAGTAGGTGATGTTGCGGCTGAGAATATCGATGCCACTCAGGAATCGAATGCCAGCCCACAATGCGAGCAGCATTACGATCGCAAAAATTCCGATTTTAACTTCTCTTTTCATATCTATTGTTTTTTATCTTTTTTCAGTTTTTCAGCTACAACGCTCTGTGATA
>JAZOMS010000220.1:0-3256 GCA_045654145.1 Alistipes sp.
TACCCCAAGAATCCTGCACCAACATTGAAATCAAATGTGGTAAATAGGTTGGATAGAAGAGATCCAATAGGTTTAATTGCAGGAACTATTTCTATAATTTTGATTATGTGAGGAATGCAAATTGCAAATACGAATGATACCGATATAAAATACTCAGAAATTTTTCGATTTGACGCAATTTGTCGTAATATGGGCACTGCTAAATATATTCCTATAATCATATAGAGAAACCACATATGGAAATGTCCGATTAAAATCTCGGATATTAAGCCAATTGTGGTCATTGGCTGGAAGAAAATATGGCAATATATAGCATATAGGACTGACCAAAAAATAAATGCGGTCAGTATTCTGAAAATATTTTTGGAGAAGATTGTTTTGTATGAAATGTTTCGATTAGGATCAAGGAAAAGTGCGCCTGAGATCATCACGAAAACAGGAACACACCATCTTGTCATTGAGTCATATATGTCTGCAACAATCCATTGTGTGTTATCAGAGTCTCCAAAATTTTTTGCACTAACGTGCAAGACTATAACCGCAAAACTCGCTAAAATTCGTAATGCATCTAAATAATAAACTCTGTTGCTCTGTTGCTCTGTTGCTCTGTTGCTCTGTTGCTCTGTTGCTCTGTTGCTCTGTTGCTCTGTTGCTCATATTCGTTACACAATTTGAAAACACAAAATTACGTAATTTAGTGAAAATAAACAAAGACGCGAAATGTTATTTCCGACCTCGCTCGATAGTGATATGCGACGAGTAGACAAGGCGTGTCGAGGGGTTTGACGAGGTGATCACCTGCCGCAGTTCCTTCGTGCCGTAGCGGATAAACAGAAAGCGGTGCGGAACGCGATAGACAACCTGCCGCAGCGTGTCGATCGAGGTGAAACGACCCTCGATTCGATCGCCTATAAGCGTGGCTTGCAGTGTGTTCCACCTATCGTAGTAAAGTGGTAAGCGGATCGTATCGACAACGGGACGGTGCAGTACCGAGTCGGGAATTCGAGCGCTGAACTCAACTTCGGTTGCGGTCGATGCGCTGGCGAGCGAGTTGATGTGCCGAAGTCGTATTTTCAGATCACGAATTTGGTCGGCGAGTTGTTCGTTTGTTTGCTCTAACTCACTCTGTCTTAGGCGCAAAGTGCGTACTTCGGCCACGCTCTCGCCATTGCGAGTGCGATAGAGTTCGACATCGGACGAAAGTATTGTGATGTTTTGGTTAAGGCGCTGATTCTCAGCGTGTAATGTGCGATAGTTGTAGCTTGCTTTAACGAGCAGTGCTGTTGTGGCAAGGGCATAGATCAAAAGTGCTTTTCTCATTGGTTTGCGGTGGGTTTGATTCATCCGCAAAGATAGACGCCTGAGAGTAAGAAAAGTTTCTCAAAAAGTGATAATCAGCGCATTGCACGTACGATGCGATCGACCACGAGCGACATATAGTTTGTCTGGCCACACTGCTCGATCGAGGTCAATCCGCGATAATCGGCAAAGAATAGTTCGTCGTAGTTTTCGAGTACATCAGCTGCTACAACATCCTCGCGCAGAGCGATTTCGGTGCGAGCAATGGCATCGAGTGTAAGCTGGCGTTCGACCGTGTCGGGCGCACCGTAGGCGAGTGGGGTGGTGATGATTGTGCGACCCTCGACCGCAAATAGCGGAGCAGTGCCTGCCGAGAGTATAACGCCCTCGTCATCAGTGCGTAATACCACGTGCGAACCTTGTGCAAGACCACGATTTCGGGCACGGAGCAGAGCCGTTTCGACAGCCTCGAACGCAGCCGATGAGGGGAGTTCGCCAAAGCAGACATCGTAGCAATCGACCGAGGCGGATGGACGTACGGGGCGCACCGAATAGCCCTCGTCGAGCAGAATTTCGCCCCCGACAAGCACCAGGTCAGCACCTCGCTCAGTGGGAATCAGCAGTGCCGTAACACGGCACGAACCGCTTGATGGATAGCGATTTCGGGCGAGCAAATCGTTGCACCAGGCTGCTACCATTGCGGGCGAGAAGACTATGCGACGACTATAGACGCGCTCGAAAGTTCGGCAGAGTAGTGCGATGTGTGCGGCCACGTGCAGAGGGCGACGATCACGCACACGCATATCTTGACGCACATAGCCCGCCCGCAACCTCTCGAAGGTGTCAATCGAGGTTGACGGAGCGCAGAGCGCGCCATTTATAGATATGTAGTCGGTTGGAGTCATACGAGGATTCGTAGGATCATTTCGCGCAGCAGTTCGCCGTCGTTCAGACCTCCCGTGCCGATACCTTTGCACTTGGCATCATACTCACGGATGATGCCCAATACATTGAAAACACGATTGTTAGGCCAGCGGGCAGCGGTCTGTTTGATCTCGGCCAGCAGGAACGGAGCTGGCACACCCAACATTCGGCATAGCTCCTGATCTGACGGCAGAGCAACTCCTTTGGTGCGCAACTGCCAATTGAGGTAGTTGATCGTGAAGAGTTGGCGGAACTCGCGGAACATCGCCATCAGCGTTACCACCAGCGGATTCTCTTTGGGGTTGCGGGCGAAGTGGTCGGCGATGAGCAACGCGCGTGAAAGGTTGCGCGAGGTGATCGCCTTCATCAGCTCGAAGTTGTTGAAGTCCTTGCTGATACCGATATTTTGTTCGATATGTGCGGCAGTGATGGCGTGTGTGCCCTCGGGTAGCGAGAGCATAAGTTTCGAGAGTTCGTTTGAGATTTTGGCGATGTCGGTGCCCAGATGGTCGGTCATCATCGCCAGAGCCTTCTGCTCGATCGTGCAACCACTCTTCGAGCGCACAAATTCGGTCAGCCAGCTACCGATCTCGTAGTCGCGCGGACGAACCGACTCGAAGACCTCACCAACAGCCGCGCAATGCTTGTAGAGCGAGGTGCGTTTGTCGATGCTCTTCTCTTTGTGGCAGATGATGAGAATGGTCGTGGGCGAAGGTGCCGAGGTGTAGAGCGAGAGCTGGTCAATCTGTCGCAATTGCTGAGCCTCGCGCACGATAACCACCTGATACTGACCCATCATCGGCATTTGGCGGCAGAGGTTTACGATAGCACCCACTTCGCTATCCTTGCCGTAGACAACCACCTGCCCGAAGGCACGTTCGGCTTCGTGGAGGATTGTCGAGCCGAGCTGTTCGCTCAGTGCGTCGATGAAGTAGCCCTCGTCGCCCATCAATAGATAGATCGGGGCGAAACGGCGTGCCGCAATCTGACCGCGCAGGCGTTCGTATTCGGCTACGCTATCGCGAAATTTGGG
>JAZOMS010000221.1:0-13553 GCA_045654145.1 Alistipes sp.
AAGCATCGATGGACTTAAGGAGTTGGAGAAGGGTGAAGATGCTTATCCCATTCACCGTGAGGCGCCTAAGTTTGAGGACTTGAAGACGAGTCAGGAGGTGCTTTACACGGGTATTAAGGTGATTGACCTTTTGGAACCCTACGTTAAGGGTGGCAAGATCGGTCTGTTTGGCGGTGCAGGTGTGGGCAAGACGGTGCTCATTATGGAGTTGATCAACAACATCGCCAAGGGACATAATGGTTATTCGGTATTTGCTGGTGTTGGAGAGCGTACGCGCGAGGGTAACGATCTGTTGCGCGAGATGATCGAGTCGGGAGTAATCCGCTATGGCGAGGAGTTCCGCAAGAGTATGGAGGAGGGTCATTGGGACCTCTCGAAGATCGACTATGAGGAGCTGGCTAAGTCGCAGGCTACATTGGTGTTTGGTCAGATGAACGAGCCGCCGGGAGCTCGTCGCTCGGTGGCATTGTCGGGATTGACCGTTGCTGAGTCGTTCCGAGATGGAGGTGCCGAGGGCGAAAAAAGAGATATTCTGTTCTTTATCGACAATATTTTCCGATTTACTCAGGCCGGTTCGGAGGTGTCGGCGCTGTTGGGTCGTATGCCTTCGGCAGTGGGTTATCAACCGACGTTGGCGACTGAAATGGGCCAGATGCAGGAGCGAATCACCTCGACCAAATATGGTTCGATCACCTCGGTGCAGGCAGTCTATGTGCCTGCTGACGATTTGACTGACCCTGCGCCTGCAACGACCTTCTCGCACCTCGATGCAACGACCGTTTTGAGCCGTAAAATTGCCGAATTGGGTATCTACCCTGCGGTTGATCCGTTGGAATCGACATCGCGTATTCTCGACCCGAATATCGTGGGCGAGGAGCACTATACGACGGCTCAGCGTGTGAAGCAGATCTTGCAGCGCAACAAGGAGTTGCAGGACATCATTGCGATTTTGGGTATGGACGAACTCTCGGATGAGGATCGTACGATCGTCAATCGTGCGCGTCGTGTGCAGCGTTTCTTGTCGCAGCCCTTCTCGGTGGCTGAGCAGTTCACGGGCGTGAAGGGTGTGATGACCCCGATTGATGAAACGATTCGTGGTTTTAAGATGATTCTCGATGGCGAGGTGGATCACCTGCCTGAGCAGGCATTCCTGAATGTAGGTACGATCGACGATGCTATTGCTAAGGGCGAGCGTTTGCTGGCCGAGGCGGCTAAATAAATGTAGGTATGCAGTTGGTTATTGTAACACCCGAAGGCGTGGCTTGTTGCGCGGAGGTCGAGAATGTTAAGTTGTCGGGCTCGGTGGGGCAGTTCACCGTGTTGAAGAATCACGCACCTCTGATGTCGATGCTCGAACGTGGCGATGTGATCTACGTCGAGAATGGCAAGGAGCGTCGTGTGGCGATTCGCAGTGGGGTGGTCAATGTGTTCGATAACCGAGTAGAGGTGTGCGCCGAGTTGGTCGCTACGAAATGAAGTTGATTCGAGATGAAGCTGTTGATCAACATATTGCTATTGTTCGCATTGTCGATAACTTCTCCCGTGTGGGGGCAGGAGACGACTGTTGTTGCGCAAGAAGCGGTCGCGGCGTCAGAGCACGCAGCCCCAATTGCAGAGGAGCAAGAGATTGATGTCAAGACGGTTGTGCTCGACCATATTGCCGATAGCTACGAGTGGCATATCTGCACGGTGGGGGAGCACCACGTAACGATACCTCTGCCCGTGATTGTGCGCTCGCAGTCGGGTGAGTGGCACTGTTTCTGGTCGTCGCACCTGCACGCTGGGCATTCGTATGAGGGCTTCTCGATAGCCGAGGAGGGTGTGTATGAGGGCAAGATAGTCGAGCAGATGGCAGATGGCGAGCAGATTCGCCCGATCGATCTCTCGATTACCAAGACGGTGGCAGGTCTGTTTGTCAATTGTGCGGTGTTGCTAATCATTGTGTTGGGAGTGGCGCGTCGCTACCGCAACGATAAGCCCGATACGAAGTCGAAAGGCGGTTTGGCAGGCGTGCTCGAAATGGTGATCGACTCGGTGATGGAGGGCATTATTATCCCTTGTGTGGGTCCGAACTACCGCAAGTTTGCCCCCTATCTACTAACTGCATTCTTCTTCATCTTTACCAATAACTTGATGGGTCTGATTCCGATCTTCCCAGCGGGAGCGAATGTTACGGGCAACATCTCGGTTACGTTGGTGCTGGCAATGGCTACCTTCTTTGCGGTCAATATCTTCGGTACGCGCGACTATTGGAAGGAGATCTTCTGGCCCGAAGTGCCCACGTGGCTCAAAGTGCCCATCCCGATTATGCCCGCCATCGAGTTTATCGGTCTGTTCACTAAGCCCTTTTCGCTGATGATACGACTGTTTGCCAATATTATGGCAGGCCACGCCATCATACTGATCCTTACGTGTATAGTCTTTGCGACGGCTAAGATGGGTGCGGCGGTCAATGGTGCGATGAGTGCGGTGTCGGTAGTGCTGTCGATTTTTATGAACTGCTTGGAGTTGTTGGTTGCCTTCTTGCAGGCATTTGTCTTCACGATGCTGTCGGCGGTGTTTATTGGTGCGGCGCAGCACTCCGAGGAGCACGAACACGAAACGAAACAAATTGAGAATAAAACAAATAACTAAACACACTTTACTATGGAAACATTAGGTATTTTGGGCGCAACCCTGAGTGCAGCAATCGCGGTTGGCTGTGCAGCTTTCGGTATTTCGAAGATTGGTAAGGCTACGATGGAGGCCTCGGCTCGCCAGCCCGAAGTGGCGGACAAGCTGCGTACGACGATGATCATTGCTGCGGCTCTGATCGAGGGTGTTGCGCTGTTCGCAGTTGCTGTCTGCTTTATGGCCCTCTAACGGCACAAAACACTCTCAGTTATGGGACTTTTGCAACCTGAACTTGGACTGCTCTTTTGGACCTCGCTGGCCTTTGGAGTGGTGCTGTTCCTGCTCTGCAAATTTGGCTTTCCGGTGATTCTGCGTTCGGTCGAGGAGCGACGTAAATTTATCGATTCGTCGATCGACGCAGCTCACGAGGCCGAGGTGCGCTTGGAGCGTGTTACGTTCGATAGCGAGGCTATTGTTGAGCGAGCCGAGACTGAGCGCCAGCAGATTCTGCGCTCGGCTGCGGACGAACGCGATCGCATTGTCTCCGAGGCGCGTACGAAGGCTTCGGAGGAGGCTCAGCGTATCGTTACTGAGGCGCGCGAGCAGGCTGAGGAGGTGCGTGAGCAGATCCTGCGCGATGGCCGCCAGCAGGTGGCAGCGTTGGCTGTGGCTCTGAGTGAGAAGTTGCTGCGTGGCGAGTTACGCGACACTCAGTCGCAAACGATGTTGGCCGATCGTCTGCTCGACGAGATGAACAACCAAACGACTAATACCGAGGCTTAGAGGAGATGTATACCGGAACGATAGCCAAACGATATGCTACGGCATTGGCCGATTTTGCGGCCGTGCGGGGCGAGGAGCGCGCAGTCTTCGAGGAGGCGCGCCGCGTGGCTCTGTGTATGGCCGAGGTGCGACCAATGAGCGAGATGTTGTTGGCTCCGACGGTGGCGATAGAGGCTAAGGTGGCATTGATTGGCAGGTGTCTGGATGGAGCGATGAGTGAGTCGATGGAGCGTTTTGTGAGGATGGTCTTTGCGCATCGTCGCGAGCGTTATCTCGAATTTATGTTCCACTCGTTGGTGCGCATTGTCAAACAACGCCACTCGATCGTTGATGTCGAATTGACGACAGCAGCGCCGCTCGATGAGCCGACAAGGGTGCGTATCGCCGAGCTGGCCAAACGGTTGACGGGTGGTCGTAAGGCCGAGTTGAATTGTCGTGTAGATGAGGATCTGATTGGTGGATTCCGTTTGCGAATGGACGATAAGCAGGTCGATGCGTCGATTCGTACGCAACTCGAAAAGGTGCGCCGAGCATTGGTCGGCAACAATAAACGAATTCTATAACACACTATGGATAAAGAGAATATCAAGCCAGCAGAGGTTTCAGAGGTGCTGTTGGCCGAACTACAAGGCGTCGATCTCAGGGCGCAGTTTGCCGAGGTGGGCACGGTGTTGCAGGTGAGCGACGGCGTGGTGCGCATCTATGGCTTGGGCAATGCCGAGGCTGGCGAACTGTTGGAGTTCGAGAATGGCGACCGTGCCGTTGTGATGAACCTCGAAGAGGATAATGTGGGTGCAGTGCTGCTCGGCCCGACCGACCGCATCGAACAGGGCGCGACGGACGATCGTTCGGGACGCACGGCATCGATCTTGGTAAGCGAGCAAATGCTTGGTCGCGTAATCGATCCTCTGGGTGAACCACTCGATGGTCGTGGTCCGATTGGTGGCGAGAGGGTTGAGATGCCGTTGGAGCGCAAAGCTCCGGGTGTGATCTTCCGCCAGCCGGTGAATCAACCCCTGCAAACCGGATTGAAGGCTATTGATGCGATGATTCCTATTGGTCGCGGTCAGCGTGAGTTGATCATTGGCGACCGCCAGACGGGCAAGACGGCAATTGCGGTCGATACGATCATCAACCAACGTAAGAGCTACGAGGCGGGCGAACCGATCTATTGCATCTACGTGGCTGTGGGTCAGAAGGCATCGACGGTTGCGTCGTTGGTCGAAACGCTGCGCAAGAATGGCGCAATGGACTATTCGACCGTGGTCGTAGCAACGGCTGCCGATACCGCGGCATTGCAATATCTGGCACCTTTTGCGGGTGCTGCCATTGGTGAATATTTCCGCGATACGGGTCGCCACGCGCTGGTGGTCTATGATGACCTTTCGAAGCAGGCAGTGGCATATCGTGAGGTGTCGCTGGTGTTGCGTCGTCCGTCGGGTCGTGAGGCATACCCGGGTGATATTTTCTACCTGCACTCGCGTCTGTTGGAGCGTGCGGCGAAGATTATCAACCAACAGGAGGTTGCCGAGCAGATGAACGACCTGCCTGCGTCGTTGCGCGGCAAGGTGCGCGGTGGCGGCTCGCTGACAGCTCTGCCCATTATCGAGACTCAGGCGGGCGACGTGTCGGCATATATCCCGACGAATGTGATCTCGATTACTGACGGTCAGATCTTCCTCGATACCAACCTCTTCAATCAGGGCAACCGACCCGCAGTCGATGTTGGTATCTCGGTGTGGCGTGTGGGTGGTAACGCTCAGATCAAGACGATGAAGAGGGTGGCAGGTACGCTCAAAATCGACCAGGCGCAGTATCGCGAGTTGGAGGCGTTCTCGAAGTTTTCGAGCGATATGGACGCAGTTACGGCGGCGACGCTCGACAAGGGTCGTAAGAATACCCGCCTGCTCGTGCAGCCGCAGTATGCTCCGATGGCTGTCGAGCACCAGATTGCGGTTTTGTATTGTGGCACGCGAGGTCTGATGCGCGATATCTCGATTGATCAGGTGGCCGATTTCGAGCGCGAGTTGCTGCGCGAGTTGGATTCGACCAATGTATATGAAAAACTGCGCGAAGGCGTTATCGATGACGAGGTTACGGCTCGTATCGAGAAGGCTGCCGAGCGCGTAACGGCACAGTTAAAGGCATAGTCGTATGGCATCGCTCAAAGAGATCAAGGGTCGTATCGCCTCGGTGCAGAGTACGCTGAAAATCACTTCGGCAATGAAGATGGTAGCGTCGGCCAAGCTGCATAAGGTGCAGGGTGCCGCCACTTCGTTTGCCGAGTATGAGCGACGTTTGTCGGCTATGGTTGCCTCGTTGCGAGCCACGGCTGAGGTGCGGTCGCCTTTGGTCGTACCGCACGAGGCTCGGAGGAGGGCGATTTTGGTCGCACTATCGTCGGATACGTCGCTCTGTGGAGGTTTCAATGCTTCGGCAATCAAGATGGCTCACGAGGCTGTTGAGCGCTTGCGTGGCGAGGGGTTTGAGCAGGTCGAAGTGGTAGCAATGGGCGAGAAGATGGCAGTGGCGATGACTAAGAGCGGTTGCGCAATGTGTCGCGAATTTCCGACCTCGATAGGCGATTACACGTACGAAGAGGTGGCTCGATTGACCGAGTGGCTGATTGAGGAGTATGTGGCTGAACGAGTTGATCGTGTGGATGTCGTCTATCACCATTTTCATTCGATGGGACGTCAGACGGCTACGGTCGATCGGCTGTTACCAGTTGCGGTTGATAGATTCGAGGTTGAGGAGAAGATCGCCGACGCGGATTATATTTTCGAGCCGTCGGCTGAGGAACTGATGTCGAGCCTTGTGCCCTATGCAGTTAAGACTCAGATGTATGAGATCCTGCTCGACAATACGACTTCGGAGCACGCTGCACGCACGGTGGCGATGCAGACAGCTTCGGACAATGCCAACGATTTGTTGGATGAACTGCGCCTGACCTACAACAAACGCCGCCAGCAAGCCATCACTGATGAACTTGCCGATATCACCTCGCACGAGTAGATGGTGTGGTGCATTCGAAAATTTAGGACCGTCCTGCGTGGCGGTCTTTTTTTGTTGCCTCTACGGCTGGGCACAAACTCGGGTAAAGGGCAATTACAACAAAAGCCACCCCAATTTGGAGTGGCTCTGAGTTGCAAGTGATTCCGGCGGGGTTCGAACCCACGACCCACAGCTTAGAAGGCTGTTGCTCTATCCAACTGAGCTACGGAACCATCGACATTTGCAATTTTTTGGTGCAAAATGCTCCGCAAAGGTAGTGAAAAAATGATAATTCGCAATTCATTCGCATAAATTTCTCGTTTTCAAGCATTGTTCTATGGCTGTTTTGTTGTTTGCGAAGTGGGAATATCTTTGAAAAGTTATCAAATTTTCCTAACTTTGTCTAATCCAAACTGACAAAATTATGACAAGCCAAAACTATTCAGTTAATCAATTTCTCGTTTCAAATCTGCTAAGTATGGTGCAGATGGGCGAAATTGCGATCCCTGAGATCCAACGTCCATTCGTGTGGGAACCAGATAAAGTAACCGAACTCATTGATAGCCTTTATAATGGATTCCCGATTGGTTATATTATTACTTGGCAGAGTCCTAATGTAAAACTGAAAGATGGCAATAGTTCTGTTGGTAAGAAAATTTTGATTGATGGGCAGCAGCGTATAACTGCATTGCGAGCTGCAATTTTAGGAGAAACGGTCAAAAATAAGGATTATGCAGATATACGTATTAAGGTTGCATATAATCCAATAGAACAGCGTTTTGCGACTTATAACGCGGCGATCTCAAAAGACCCAACTTGGATTAAAGATATTGCACCTTTATTAAGCGGTGCGGTTGCGCCACGCGTTGTGCGTAGGGAGTATTTGGAACTTAATCCATCTGTTGACGAAGATGTTATAGAAACTGCTATTGATGCACTTCGCTTAATTGTGAATAAGCAAGTCGGAGTTATAGAATTGTCTGGCAATCTTGATATTGAGCGCGTAACAGAGATATTTATCCGCATTAATAGCAAGGGCGTGCCACTTAATCAAGCCGATTTTGTTATGTCGACTATTGCCGCGAATGAGATTTACGGGGGCAATATGTTGCGTAAGTGCATTGATCATTTTAGCGAACTTGCTGTGCGACCAGAATTCTATAATGTATTGATGAACAATGATAAGGAATTTGCAGAATCAGAGTATAAATCGCAAATAGAGTGGTTGCGCAAAGAGAATGATGATATTTACGATCCATCATACGTTGATGTATTGCGAGTAGCCCTTGCGACTAAGTTTAGTCGAGGTAAAATGTCTGATTTGGTTAGTTTGTTGTCAGGACGAAATTTCGAAACCCGCAATTTCGAAGATGGTATTAAAGAGGACGCATATAAACGATTGACAGATGGAGTGTGCGCGTTTATTAATGAAACCAATTTCAAACGTTTCATTATGATAATTCGTTCGGCGGGTTTTTGCCACTCTAAATTGATCCGTTCGCAAAATACATTAAACTTTGCATATATTCTCTATTTGAAGTTGCGCGAAAAGGGGTGCAAACCCGAACTGATTGAAAAATATGTACGCCGTTGGTTTGTGTACTCAATTTTGCGTGGCCGTTATAGTGCGTCGCCCGAAAGTAACTTTGATTATGACGCAAAACAGATCGATAAGTATGAGGACTTTGGAGAGTACTTGGCTGAGGTTGAAGCCGCAGAACTTTCAGACGCATATTGGGACTTTGGTGCGATCCAACAACTGAATACATCGGTGGCAAGTAGCCCTGTGTTTAATGTGTTTTTAGCGTCGCAATGTTTCCAAAATCGAAAGGGATTCTTGTCTACTGCGATTACAGTACAGAATATGATAGAGCAGAAAGGCGATGTACACCATATTTTCCCACGAGAATATCTTAAATCGCAAGGCTTGACGCGTTCCGACTACAATCAAGTCGCAAATTACATTTACACACAAACAGAAATTAATATCCAAATAGGCAAGAAAGCTCCGAATGAATATTTGGATTATGTGCAAAATGTGCAATGTCAAGGCGGAGAAACGAAGTATGGTGGCATAGTTAGTATCGAAGAACTCAAATATAATCTGTGCCAAGATTGTTGCTTGCCAGAAGATATTGCGACAATGGACGTTAGTAACTATCAAGATTTTTTGGTGAGAAGACGTGCGCTTATTGCACAACGATTGAAGGAGTATTACTATTCGTTATAATTAAAAATTTCCAAGCGAAAACAGCCGTGCAAGTGCGGCTGTTTTTTTATTTATTGGCGGTGGAGTGGGTGTGTTTGGGAGGGCGATTTGGTCGTGTTAGAGGAATTTTGTATCTTAGCCACCACTTTGCGAAAGGTTTGCAAACGTTTAATCGAACAAATTTTATTCAAAAACAATGGATTTCAAATATTCGCTCAACGATCGTCCGCGTGCAGCGGCGATGGTGATGTATGCGCTGCAATGGCTGTTGATTGCGGTGCCCGTAGTGCTGACGAGTGCCTTCATCGCTCGCCTGCAATATGACACGCTGGCTGAGCAGACGCTCTACACCCAAAAACTCTTTGCTGTGATGGGGCTGACGATGATCATCCAGTCGTTGTGGGGACACCGTCTGCCGCTGGTGGCAGGTCCTGCGGCGGTGCTGCTGGTCGGTGTGATGGCGACGATTGATGCCTCGCCCGAGGTGATTTATACCTCGATTGCAGTTGGAGGTGCGCTGGTGGCGTTGTTGGCTACTACGGGATGGATCAAGAGGTTACAGCCGCTGTTCTCGCCCCGAATCTCGATCGTTATGATGGCTTTGATCGCTTTTACGATCGTTCCCGTCTTTTTGCGCCTGATTTTTGCAGATGCTGAGCATTATGGTTTTTCATTGGTGCTGGCGGTGGTGCTGTCGATTGCGATGGCGGTAGCAAATAATCGCCTGCGAGGTATGTGGAAATCGGCGGTGGTGCTACTTGCTCTTTTGGTCGGTACGATTATCTACTTTGCGGTTGCGGGGCTACCCTCGTTGGAGGGTGCGACGGCTGCGGGCGCTGGATCGTTGCTGATCAGTCCGAAGTTCGATGTGGGTGTGATTGTGGCGTTTATGATATGTTACATTGCGCTGTTGATCAATGAGTTGGGTTCGATTCAGTCGGTGTCGGCATACGTCGAGGCTGATGATGTGCCGAGGCGCTCGACACGCGGTGTGGCACTTACGGGTGTGATGAATGTGGTGGCAGGGGCGCTGGGTGTGCTCGGTCCGGTCGATTATACGCTCAGCCCCGGTGTGATTGCAGCCACGGGGTGTGCATCGCGCTATCCGCTGGTGCTGGCGGGAGTGGGGCTTGTGCTCTGTGCTCTGTTTCCGCAGTTGGTGGCGGTGTTGTCGGCCATCCCGTCGCCCGTGATGGGCGTGGTGCTGTTGTATCTGATGGCGGCGCAGGTGGCGGCATCGTTCCAAATGAGTGGCACGGCTGCGGTGGCAAAGGATTTCAATGGCGCACTGACCATAGGTTTGCCGATAATGTTGGCACTAGTGGTGTCGTTCCTGCCTGCGGAGGTGTCATCGACCATACCGTCGGTGTTGCGACCAATTGTGGGTAACGGATTTGTGATGGGTGTGATCGTGGTGCTGTTGCTCGAACACGTGATTTTCCGCAATCGTGCGAGGAAGTAGCGGAATGAGCCGAGGAAAGCTATTGTGAGTTGGAAATATTTTCGTATATTTGTATTTTGAATAAATTGGGGAGCGTCTGCTCCCAGAATAATAGAGCGTAAAGCGAATATAGTGTTGATAGAGTAGTGAATTATGGGAACAAAAAAGAGTTGGATGCAGCGAATCAGTCTCGATCGTTATTTTAATTATTGGGTTGTGTTGCTGATAGATACTTTTGTGTCGGTGGCAGCTACACTGATCGCCTTTTTGGGGATCTCGTATCTGACCGAAACGACCGTGCCATCGAGTGTGCTGATGCTGACGGTGGGAGTGTCGGTCGTAGCGAGTTTGGTGGCCTTTCTGGTACAGCGAACCTACAAGATTATTATCCGCTATTCGACTCTCAAAGAGGTCGGACGATTTGTGGTGGCGTGTGTGATCAAGGAGGTGGGAGTGATCGCCTATCTCAGTTTTATGGTGGGAGTGGTGCCCGATTTTTCGACTCACGGAGTGTTCTATGTAGTATCGGATCTGATTCTGACGCTGGCTGCGCTGATCGTGCTACGTGTGCTGATGTTGGTGGCCTACGATGCGCTGAAATCACGCATTGCGGCTAATCGCCGAGTGAAGAAGGTATTGATCTACGGCGTTGATGATAAGTCGGTTGCGATGATTATGCGTTTGCAAAATTCGACCCACTATCGCATTATGGGATGTTTGACCTATGGTGCGAAGTTACGTTCGTACCGAGTGAGCGAACAGCAGGTCTATTATTTCGAGGACGAGGATGATTTGCAGCAGGTTGCGACTCGATTGTCGATTGATGGAGTGTTGTTTCCGACCAACGAGTGTGCTCAGGATGAAAAGGATCGCCTGATACGCTTCTGCGAGTCGTTGGGTATCAAAGTGTTGGTAACGCCTCCCGTCGATGAGGTGGTTGATGGCAAGATTATGCGACAGGTGGTTCGTGAGGTGAAGATCGAGGATCTGCTGGGGCGTGCCGAGATAAATATCAATATGGCTGAGATCGTAACGGCATTGAGAGGTAAGACGGTGCTGGTTACGGGTGCAGCAGGCTCGATCGGTAGTGAGTTGTGTCGTCAGATTGCGACGTTCGACGTCGAACGATTGATTCTGTTTGATTCGGCCGAAACGCCGATGCACAATATTCGCTTGGAGTTGGAGGCGCGTTATCCCAATTTGGAGTTTGTGCCCGTTGTGGGTGATGTACGTGTCCGCGAGCGCGTTGATATGGTCTATCGTGTCTATCATCCCTCGATGGTCTTCCACGCAGCAGCCTATAAGCACGTGCCGTTGATGGAGGAGAACCCTTGCGAGGCGGAGTTGGCCAATGTACTCGGCACACGCAATGTGGCCGATCTGGCAGTGAAGTATGGAGCCGAAAAGATGGTGATGATCTCGACCGACAAGGCGGTCAATCCGACCAATATTATGGGTGCATCGAAGCGTCTGGCTGAGATCTATATCCAGAGCCTCGGATTGGCTATTGCTGGTGGTAAGGTTGAGGGTTCGACACGTTTTGTAACAACACGTTTCGGAAATGTTCTCGGCTCGAATGGCTCGGTGATTCCGCGCTTCCGTGAACAGATCGAGAAGGGTGGTCCCGTAACGGTTACCCATCCCGACATCATTCGCTACTTTATGACTATTCCCGAGGCGTGCCGTTTGGTTATGGAGGCGGCAACGCTCGGCAATGGTAACGAGATATTTGTCTTCGAGATGGGTGCGCCGGTGAAGATTGCCGATCTGGCGAGTCGTATGATTGAGCTTGCGGGGTTGAAGGTCGGAGAGGATATCGAGATCGAATACACGGGTCTGCGCCCAGGTGAAAAGCTCTACGAGGAGGTGCTCTCGACCAAAGAGAACACAATCCCGACATCGAACGAGAAGATCCACGTGGCTAAGGTGCGCCAATACGATTATGGCACAGTAGCTGAGCAGATAGCCTCGTTGAGTGAGTTGGCTGCTGGGGTAGATATTCCGGCGACGGTGCGTCTGATGAAACAGATAGTGCCTGAGTATAAGAGCCAGAACTCGCATTTCGAGATGTATGATCGCGAGATCGAGGCTGATGAGCAGCAGGAGCGCACGGCATAGAGGTGTTGGGCGTGGAGTTGCACAGATTAGAGTAAAAGGGTACGCCACCGTGCGTGCTAAACGATAACAGAGATACGTAATGAAGATAGCAATCGTAGGTACGGGTTATGTCGGATTGGTTTCGGGCGCTTGCTTTGCCGAGATGGGTGCCGATGTAACCTGCATAGATGTCGATACACGCAAGATCGAGATGCTCCGTGCAGGGCAGATCCCGATCTATGAACCTGGGCTCGAAGAGTTGGTTGCTCGTAATGTGGCTGATGGTCGTTTGCGATTTTCGACCGAGTTGGGCGAGTGTTTGGACGAAGTCGAGATAGTTTTTAGCGCAGTGGGTACGCCTCCCGACGAAGATGGCAGTGCCGATCTGCGCTATGTTCTTGAAGTGGCGCGCGAGTTTGGTCGCAAGATCAACCGCTATACGTTGTTGGTAACCAAGAGCACCGTCCCTGTTGGTACTGCCGATCTGGTCAAGCAGACTGTGGCCGAGGAGCTGGCAGTGCGAGGAGCGCAAGTGGAGTTTGATGTAGCATCTAATCCAGAATTTTTGAAGGAGGGCGATGCCATCGACGACTTTATGAAGCCCGACCGAGTGGTTGTGGGTGTCGAGAGCGAGCGTGCTCGACAACTGATGGAGCGCCTCTACAAGCCCTTTATGATGAACAACTACCGTATGATATTCACCGATGTGGCATCGGCCGAGATGATCAAGTATGCCGCCAACTCGATGTTGGCAACTCGCATCTCGTTTATGAATGATATCGCCAATCTGTGCGAGATCGTGGGTGCCGATGTCAATATGGTGCGCAAGGGTATCGGTGCTGATGCACGCATTGGCTCGAAGTTCCTCTATGCAGGCTGTGGCTATGGCGGCTCGTGTTTCCCGAAAGATGTGAAGGCTCTGATCCGTACAGCCGAGCAGAAGGGCTACCGAATGCAGGTCTTGGAGGCTGTTGAGGCCGTCAATGAGCGTCAGAAGGGTATTCTATTCGAGAAGTTCGAACGTGAGTTCGATGGCGAGGTTACAGGTCGTTGTGTGGCGATGTGGGGCTTGTCGTTCAAGCCCGAAACGGACGATATGCGCGAGGCTCCGTCGTTGGTGCTGATCGAGCGACTGCTCTCGGCGGGTTGCCGAGTGAGGGCGTTCGATCCGATCGCGATGGATGAGGCTCGACGCCGTTTGGGCGATCGAGTGGAGTACTGCGCATCGAAATACGAGGCGTTGGAGGGTGCTGATGCGCTGATGATTGTTACGGAGTGGAAGCAGTTTCGACTGCCTAATTGGGCACGTGTGGCTGAGGCGATGAGGGGTGGTGTTGTGATCGATGGTCGCAACATCTACGAGCGCCACGAGGTCGAGGCTGCGGGCTTGAAATATTTGCGAATAGGGTAGCCACG
>JAZOMS010000222.1:0-2157 GCA_045654145.1 Alistipes sp.
AGCACGCTCTTTATCAGTCAATTCAGACTCAACCTGCTCAGCCCACTCGGCAAACTCGGCAATGCTCATATCGCTCACCTCAGCGATATTTTTGCCCCCCACACGAAACTGTAACGACTCGCTACGCAGACGCGAGCCACCACACACGCTACACTTTTGGCGCGCCAAAAACTGCTCACGCCACTTGTTTCCACGACGCGAATCATCATCGTCCAAGCGCTTGATATACTCGGCCACACCCTCCCAAGCAATCATCTGTCGACCAACCGATGCACCACAATCAACCGCCATAGGTTGCGGATCGCCATACAGAACAACATTCATAGCCTCCTCCGACAGCGTTGAGATCGGATCATCCAACGTAAAATCGTAACGATGACCCAATGCTTCGAGTGTCGAGAAGAGCATATTGGAGCGAGCCTTGCCCAATGGTTCGATACCGCCCTCACGGATCGAGCGATTGGGGTTGGGCACAATGCGTTCGAGATCGAAAACCGCCTCATCACCCAGACCATTGCAGTGCGGGCAGGCACCCTGAGGCGAGTTGAACGAGAAGGTATGAGGTGCAGGATCGTTAAATGCCAAGCCCGTCGAGGGACACATCAAATGGCGGCTATAAAAACGTGAAGCATCTGTATCATAATCGTATACAGCCATTGTTCCCTTGCCTTGGCGCATCGTCTCTTTGAGGCTCGTAACCAAACGGTCGTGCGACGACTCACCCACAATCAGGCGATCGACAACCAGGTCGATGTGGTGAATCTTGTAACGATCGAGTTTCATTCCAGCCGAGATATCGGTGATCTCACCATCAATTCGAGCATAAAGGTAGCCTTTCTTCTGAAACTGTTCGAAGAGCTCGCGGTAGTGTCCCTTGCGACCACGCACCACGGGAGCCAACAGCGCAATTTTGCGACCAGCAAAGCCCTCCTCGATTAGCTCGACAATACGATCATCGGTATAGTGCACCATCTGCTCACCCGTTACGGGCGAGTAGGCTCGCGACGCACGAGCATACAACAGACGCAAGAAATCGTTGATCTCGGTTACGGTACCAACCGTCGAACGAGGATTCTTATTGGTGGTCTTCTGTTCGATCGCAACCACGGGACTCAGCCCCGTAATCTTATCAACGTCAGGACGCTCCATATTGCCAATAAATTGGCGAGCGTAGGTCGATAGGGTCTCCATATAGCGACGCTGCCCCTCGGCATAAATCGTATCGAAGGCCAACGACGACTTGCCCGACCCCGACAATCCCGTAACCACAACCAACTGATTGCGAGGGATCTCGACATCGACATTCTTCAAATTATGTACACGGGCACCAAGCACCCTGATCTTATCATCTTCCATCATCGTTACTCGTTTTGTTTGGCACGCAGGTCAGGCAGACTACTCATAGGTCGATAGCCCTCATCAGTTTGCTCCCAGCATTGCAGTTGCAACCCATTGGTCAGTAGCACATAACGTGCCCCAACAACGGCATTGTAGCGCATCGCTTGATTGCGCACCGCAGAGTCGATTTCGACCGTCGGCTCTTTACACTCGGCCAGCAGCAGAGGTCGCCCCAGAACATCGCAAACCACCACATCGGCTCGTTGTGGCTGACCATTGACGCACACCGCATACTCCTGACATACAGAGTGTAACGACGCACCACACTCACGTACAAGATAGGCTATCAAGTGGCGACGCACTCGCTCTTCGGGAGTCAATACCAACCACCGTCCACGCAATTCATCCCAGACCATAGTCTGCCCGTTGCACTCCTTGCGACGCAGGGCGCACGGCGGAAAATTGAGTTTCGGAGAGTCGTTCATTGCGCTGTTTCAAAAAAAATGCGTACCTTTACCAACTGAATGGCAAAGTTAATCAATTAGTGCGAAAAAATGAAGATCCGCAGATATATTTCGTTGCTGCTCCTTGCAGCTTTTTCGACCGCCACCGCTCAGGAGTGGCAAAATCCCGAAATCACAGCCGTTGGCAAAGAGCCCGCGCGCTGCCCCATCATCAGCTATGCCTCGCGCAATGAGGCTCTGCTCGGAGGACTTGATCGCTCACGTTACTTCCAGCCAATGCCCTCGAATGGCGAGTGGCAAACTTCGACTCTCGGTGGAGTGCAACTCTACTCGACACACTTTGCGATGCCCTTTG
>JAZOMS010000223.1:0-3058 GCA_045654145.1 Alistipes sp.
AACTTGTTAATCGCAGATACTGAATATTGTGAACTTCGAGTCATCAAGTATCCATATACGCCAGGATAAGGAACATTAAAGCCCCAGCAATAGAACAGACCTGCTGTTGCTGCGTGATAGTTACCACCATTATCTACATAACTCGTGGTCAGCACCTTGCGTGCACCCAAGTTGCGGTCAAGCATATAGACGTTGTCGGCAACCTGAACATCAGTCAACTCATCGTTAATCGACCAAATGTGCCAGCTCCAAAGCACCGTACCGCCATAGTAGAGCGAAATAACGGCATTACCTTCTTCGCTTGTCTTTACATAGATATAGTCGTCATTTTCAAGCAACGTCGTAATCGTACCATCGGCGTGCATATAGTAGTCACCAACAAAACCATTCTCAGTGATACCCATTGCTGCAACACCTGCTGCGCCACGACCACGAACATTTGCCTTGAACTTGTAGAGTGTGTTAGGCTTAACCACAAAGCAGTTCGACGGTTTCAACTCAATAGCAGAATCCGCACCAGTGATAGTGTGAGTCTCATTGATTTGAAGCACATTGAAGAAGCTATTCGGTTCAGACTCCTCAGTCCACAAAGGATATACCTTTGGTGTTACCTTCGGAACCTTGATGGTTGCGGGCATAACGTAAACGGTATTCTCAGCCAACTTGTTGCTCTTAATGCTACGCGAAGTCACAAACGTGCCTCGATCGGTAATAATCTCAGCAACGAGTTTCTTATTTGTCATATCAGCAACGGGATTGACAACCACCCAAGCATCAACTGCACCGTTGTTGTCTTTCGACTCTACGGTTACTTTATGTCCAACAACCAACTCCACCAACCAACTATAAGCAGTCTTATTCATTGTGGTGGTCTGAGTTTGAAGATTTGCGGTATATTTACCAGCCAACGCATAATCATAGCTATTCAAAGGGACGAAAGGCTCATCCTCTCCGCCACGCGGATTAGCAACATAGACACGAATACCCGTTACCTGAGCACCTTTAAGAGTTTGACCATCATTATTTTCGTCACTATATTTGATCTTGAAGTTAAGAATCGCAAACTTGTTGCGAAACTTCATATTGATATTACCCTTGTTATTGTCCGAATTGACAGGTGTTGCGATTTCGAGCATCTGCTTGCCGATATGAGTACCCTTAGCATCGGTCTGAATCTGAGTGGGACTCAGATAGCCAGCAACAGCAGTGGGATCATTGCCTGCCGTAGCAGTGTAGGGCGAATAGGCATAATAGGTAAAGTTACCCGTAGTAGCCTTATTCTCGAACGAACCCTTGAAGGTCGCCGACGGAACGCCCGCACCTGCCAACGAGGTGAAACAACGGTTGATCTCGGGGACTGTACCCGTTACGTAAACACCAACCTGGTCGCCCGCATCCCAAACAATCTTCGAGGGTTTGCCAGTCTCGGCACCAACCTCACTAATATATGCGCGAGTAGCCTCATCACCCGCTGCATAAATCAAAATCTCGTTCTCTTCAAGCTGAGTTTCAAGACCATCATTCGGCTCGATGTTCTCGCAGCTGACTGCAAACAACGAGCATAAAGCAATTGCTATGTAGTATAATTTTTTCATCTTCGCACAGTTTTTTTGTTGATTAGTCCTCTTCTTCCCATTCTGTATTACTATCGCTGTGATCAAAATCACCGTCTGGGGCATTGGGCGACCCCGCAAATCCATTCTCCATCACCACAGAGAGCACTTGTACCTGTGGCTCCTCATAAGATTCTTTGTTAACTCTTTTCATCGTTGCACTTAATATTTTATTATTAAACTCATACACCTTAATGCCACGCCTGACCTGCGCCAGCGCAGCCTTCGGAGAATGAAAGCCAACGACAGATTGATTGTCCCGACACGCTTACGAATGGAAACGTATGGCTACAACAGAGCAATACGCACCTCGAACGTGCGATGACAATGCATAAAAAAGCGTATGTACGACAACTTCTACGGTCTTTCGCACACGAACAAGACGTTGCCCGTGAACGAAAAACCGATTTAATGGTCAAAAACCATTGCGAAGTCCGTTACAACTTCATTGACAATTAATACAATTTGCCTGAAATTCTACTACACTGATAGTCGAGTAAATAGCCTAAACGCCAATTACTCAACTCATTACGCACACTGCACGTAATGTTGAGCAGACACAAGTCATTGAGTATCAATCATTCTCCCGACGCAAATATACGCAAAATCTACTAATATACAACCTCATAACCTCCCTTTTTGTACAAAATAGTTCTCATTTAGTAGAAAGTATCCGCCATTTCTCACACAAGCTATCTCTCGCCTGTTTTCGAGGCGAAATAGGCAGCCGGCAGGTCATAGTGCGAGCGCCTGATCCGCCAACGCCTTCGCCGCAGGCACGCCATTTGCGTGTGAAATCTCTTCGAAATACAGAGATATGAAAAATTTTCCTTATCTTTGCCGCCAAAAGATAACCTTATGGCAGACCATTCAATACTTACACGACTCGACGGCCTCAAACTCAAATATGAGGAGATGGGCGAGCAGATGACTGACCCCGAAGTGATCGCCGATGTCAAGCGATTCATTCAGCTCAACAAGGAGTACAAAGAGCTCGAACCCATCATCGAGGCAAGCGAGCACTACCGCACTGCAATCGCTAACTTGCAGGAGGCTAAGGACGTGCTGGCAAACGAAAAAGATGAGGAGTTCCGCGAGATGGCTCGTATGGAAGTCGCTGAGCTTGAACCACGTATCGAGCAACTCGAAGAGCAGATCAAGCTGCTGCTGATCCCGAAGGATCCGCAGGACGACAAGAACGCAATCGTCGAAATCCGTGGCGGTACGGGTGGCGACGAGGCCGCAATTTTCGCAGGCGACCTGCTGCGTATGTACACCAAATATATCGAAAGCCGTGGCTGGAAGTACGAAATCAACTCGTTCAGCGAGGGTACTGCGGGCGGTTACAAGGAGGTCGTTTTGAAGGTTACGGGCGCTGGCGTCTATGGCGTGTTGAAGTATGAGTCGGGCGTGCACCGCGTGCAGCGTGTGCCCCAGACCGAGAC